>NZ_JBHMCY010000086.1:0-30549 GCF_042430725.1 Streptomyces cinereospinus
CTGCCATGGTCATTCCTCGCCCATACCGGCCTGACCATCCACCCACTACACCCACCGAACTTACGAAAAGATCAGTATTCACCTATTGATTAGAAATTCATGGGGTTCTCGTCCAGGACGTAGCGGACGTGCGGGCCGCCGAAGTAGCCGCGGACGATGTGCGGCTGACGCTGGTGTCTGCGGAAGAAGCGGCGGGTCTCGGCGGCGAGTTCGGCCTGATTGCGGGCGCGGTGCTGTTTGGGCAGGCTGTGCTTGAGGTCGGCGTTGACCAGCTCGTCGGGGTTGAGCTCGGGCGAGTACGGGGGCAGGAAGTGCAGTTCGACGTCGTCGGGGTGGGCGGCGAGCCAGTCGCGGACCTTCTTGGAGCGGTGGGCGGAGTGCCCGTCGACGACGAGGTGGACCTTGTGGTCGAAGTGGCCGGCGAGCCGGTCCAGGAAGCGGCACATCACCTCAGCGGTGAAGTTTTCGGTGAAGACCATGAAGTGCATCCGGCCCCTGGTGCTGATCGCCGACATCGCGTTCACCGAGAACCGGTTCCCGCTCCGCCGCACCACAGGGGTCTTCCCCTTCTCGCCCCAGGTGCGGCCGGTGACCTGGCCGGAGCGGATGCCGACCTGGTCGGCGAAGAAGATCTCGCCGCCGTCAGCCTTCGCCTTCGCGCGGATCTCCGGCCATGTCCCCTGATGCCAGCGCCGCACGGCCTCGGGGTCCTGCTCGACGGCCCGCTTGTCCGGCCGCTGGAAGGACAGGCCCCACCGCTTCAGGTATTTGCCCACCCCCACCTCGGTCAGCCGCACACGCTACAGCTTCGCGATCAGTTCGCCCACCAACCGCCTGGTCCACAACTGCCCGGAAAGGCCCACGTCACAGGGCCGGTGGTCGAGGACCGCCTGCCGCACCGCGGCCTGCTCGGCCTCCCCGAGCACCTGGTGCACCCCGACCGGCTTGCCGCGAGGACGCATGACCAGCGCGTCCCGACCGCCGGCCAGCCACTTCGCCCACCAGCCGTCGACCGCCTTCAGCGACACCCCAAAGATCACGGCCACGTCCTCGCGGTCCCGTCCCGCCACCAGCGCGGCCACCGCCCGCAGCCGCAGGGCTTCCTGCGCCGAAGGCGACAGATGCCGTGCGTCCCCCACCAGATCGCTCACACACCACCAACGACCCAGAACTCAAACCGTTTCTGATCTCAAGTGATCAAATCCTCGGCCACGCCCACATCGGCGTCACCGCCGGCGTCTACGCCCACGTGCGCCTCCGACTCCAGCGTGACGCCATCGATGCCCTGGGCCACACCCTCGGCGGTCATGACGACGACCCCGACGACCCACCTGCCACAGCCGTCATCCGCTGACGTTGCCGTCAGCGTTGCCGTCAAAACCCCAGAGGCCCCGCCGGAAATCACTCCGGTGGGGCCTCCGCTTATCACTCTGCACTCACTTCGAGAACGTTCCGAGTTATTCCGGCAGGATTTGCCGAATCACCGGATTAACAGCCAATCCAGGGATCTCTGAAGTCAGACGCGAATGCGCCTCTCGAAGGAATCCAGAGAAAGCACTCTCGAGCTCTTCACGCGCGGCAGTAACTCGCCAGGGCCGTTTCGACGAGGTCAAGGCAATGAGATCGCCATCGCGGCGCAGATGGATAACCTCTTCGCTCTCTGTGAAACCGAACGCCGCATCTTCTCCTGACGAGATACGCCTCTCTGCATGGGAGAGCGAAAGGGCCAGATCAACGAGCGTCACAAATCTACGCTTTGAGATGACCTCCACGTCATCTACGAGCATCTCGGCATTGACGCCGAAGTACTTGTAGCGAAGGTCAATCTCTGCAAGACCCGCAGGATCGCCCTGCTTGGCCCCCTCCCAGGTCCTCCGCCAGGGTGAACCCGGCTCTGGGAGAGAGAAGGAAAGATGAATCATGGTTTCTCCTTGCAGGAACTCTCTCACCTAGAACGGGAAGGCTGTCACGACTTTTCCGTCATTCACGATCACGCGGATGCTAGTCAAGCCTCCACCCCCATTTGCCGGACCAGCCCTGCCGATGGTGTCACCGAAGTCCCATTCATAAATCTGGCCGGGCCGCGGCGCGCCAGTAACAGGGTCTGGCGTGTTCGGCTTGGGAGTGCCGCGATTCATGGTGTCAGTAATCCTCTGACGGACCTTCTTCTCCTTGCCGATGAAGATACCCGCCTCGTCGTCGACCAACGCACCACCGGGCCGGTGACGGTCCAGAATATGCTGCCAGTCCCCGTTCTCCAGCGCCGCGGTTCCGCAGATTCCACTCGAATTGTGAACCAGAAGCGGAGTCTGCCCCGCCAGCACATAGTACGTGTGGAGGTCATCGATGGTGAGGTTGTAGGTGCGGGCATGCTGAGTGTAGGGGCGGTTGGCAGTGACGATGACGGTGTCGCCGTCGTCGGTGAGGAGGGTCATGCCGGAGGTGAGGGTTCCGGCTTCGACCCAGTCGTGTTCGGAGGGTGACCAGAAGGGGTGTTCGTGAGTAGCGGTGAGGAGCTGGATGCCGTCCTCGGTGGCGATGGAGAGTTCGTTGAAGTGCTTGTCGTCCTCGGTACGGATCAGCCGAGTGACTTCTCTCAGGCCGGTCTCGCCGGTTTCGGGATCGGTGGCCCGGACCTTGTCGCCGAGTTCGACGTCCTCGATGTCCTTCGTGGTGCCGTCGGCCATGAGGACGTCAGTGCCGGCGAGGAAGCACTTGCATCCCCCCTTGCTTCCCGGATACGGCCTGTTCCCCTTGCTGTTCGCGGGCCTGTGCGCGAAAAGTGCTGCCAGCGCCGAGGGCACCTGGTACGCGTCGCTGTTGATGTCGTAGCCGTGCTCGGCGACCCACTGGTCGAACTGGGCGCCGTAGTCGCAACCTGGTGTCCCGGGACCGCCGCCCCAGCAGTCCTCGTCCCAGATCCAGCCGGCGTACTCGACGGTATGGGGGACGTTGCTGATGGCACCGTAGAAGACCTCCCCGACGCTGCGGCAGACGCTGGACAGGAAGCCCCAGTCCTTGCAGCCGTCGTTGACGTGGACAGCCTTCTGCTGCGAAGAGTTGCCACCACTGCCCATGGAGAAGCCGCCGCCGATGGATCCGGTCCCTCCGCCTCCTCCGTGGCCACCGCCGCCCGCTGTGCCTCCCGTGTACTCCGGGCACTGCGGGTTGATGAGGCTCGGGCAGGCGTAGACGGGTTTCACGGCTTCGTTGGGGCGGCCGTTGCCGGGAGTGCCGTCGGGCCTCGTCGGGCAGGCTGCGACGTCGCCGTACCCTCCGCAGGCGAGACCCATGCCGCTCGGGTCCGCATGGGTGACCGGGTTCTGCGCGGCGTAGCTGTAGCCGTTGAGGGTCTGTGGGATGTCGGTCTGCAGGAGCGGGTCGACGCTGATGAACTGGCCAAGGCCGGGGTCGTACTCACGTGCGCCGACGTGGGTGAGGCCGGTGTCGCTGTCGGTGCTCTTGCCGAGGAATCCCTTGTCGTCCGGCCAGCCCGTGGCGCCGCTGCCTCGTTCGGTGCCGAAGGGCGTCATGTACCGCTTGGTCAGTGCCTGGGTGTCGGAGGTGATCGCCACCGTGTTGGTGTCGTGCTGGTCACCGGTGAGGTAGGTGGTCTTCGCCGTGCCGGACTGGTTGCTGCACAGGGCGACGGTCTCGCCGGCGTGTGTGTAGTAGCGGTTCGCCCACGCTTTGCCCCCCTTCAGGTGTACCTCGGTGGCGCCGAGGTAGAGGACCGTCTCCCCGTTGCTGGACGTGTTGCGGCGGATGAGCAGGTCGCCATCGGCTCCGTAGAGGTAGTCCGTGGCACGGGCCGCACCGCTCGGGTCCTCGGTCAGGCGGGTGAGTCTGCCTTCGCTGTCCCAGTCGAGCTTCTGTGTGGTGCTGCCGTCCGGGCGCCTGGTCGTGTTGCCGTCGGTGTCGTACGTGTACTGGGCGGTGGTGCCGGTGCAGGTGCCGGTGGTTGTGGCGAGGAGCGTGTGGGGCTGGACGGTGCCTTCCCTGTAGCAGGAGGTGGTGGTGGTCGAGCCGCCGCTGCCGCGTGTGGTCTCGGTCCTCCGCTGACCGGCGTCGTCGTAGGTGTAGCTCGTCCAGTAGGGGGCGGCGCCGCCGAGGTTGGCGGTGGTACGCCCGCTGGCGGCGCAGTCTCCGGTGACCGGCGTCCATGCCTCGGTCAGGCGTTGGTAGCCGTCGTAGGTGAAGCACTGGGTGTCGGCTTTGCCGGTGCCGGCGAGGGTGGTGGTGTCGGCGATCTTGGTGACGTTGCCGGCGTCGTCGTAGCCGTAGTGGAGGTTGAGCGCGTCGTAGGCGTGGCTCTGCGCGTGGACCTGCGTTTGCAGGAGGCGGTGCGTGCCGTCCTCATAACCGTAGGCGATGTCGACCTTGTTCGTGCCCGTGGCTTCGGAGGCGCCCAGCCGTAGGGTGGAGACCTGCCCGAGGTCCGTGTAGGTGGTGTTGAGGACGATGCCTTTGCCACCGGCGGTCAGGGTGGTGGGCAGGCCCTGGGCCGAGTAGTCGTGCTCGATGATCTCCGCCGGGAGGCCGCCGGCCGCGGGTTCGGTCGTCTGCTCCAGAGTGCCGTCGATCTTGTAGTGGGCGGTGAAGGCCAGGGTGCTGGAAGCGAGGGCGCCCGAGGTGACCAGTTGCTCGTCTGCGGGAAGGGTGAGCTTCGACCCGGTCACGTTGTAGCGGCTGTCGTACTCGGTGACGGCCTGGGTGTACGCCTTGCCGCCTGCTCCCCCGACATACCGCGTGGACGTGGCGGCCATGCCCTTGCCCGAGGCCACGGTGTCGTAGGTGAAGCGGGTGAGCTTGTTGGCGTCCGTCTTCTGTGCCGCAAGCACCGTGGCCTGGGTCAGATCGGCCCCGACCGCCGACTTCCAGGTGTCGGTGACCCGCCCCAGTACGTCGTAGGCGGAGATCACCGCCTGCCCGGTGGATGCCTTCGTCCAGGCGACCTGGTCGAGTGCCGTGTAGCCGGTGGTCGTGGTGCCCTTGTCGGGGTCGGACGCGGAGATCTCGCGGCCGTACAGGTCGTAGGCGTATGACCAGGCCGCGCCGTCCGGCCCGGTGACCGTCTTCTGCTTGTCGGCGGGTGTGTAAGTGAAGCGGGTCCTGGCGAAGGCGGCACCGACGCCGCCGCCGTAGTCGCTGTCCGCGGGTGAGGTGCTCGCGTACTGGCGGGTCTCGACGGTGCGGCCGAGCGCGTCGGTGATCGTACGGCTCGCGGAGCCGCCGGCGGGGGCGCTGGTGGCGGTGGAATCACCGGTGTAAGTAGTGGTGGTCTGCCACTTCTGCACGCCCCCGACCAGGAACGTCGTCGTCGTCGGGCGGCCGGCGGCGTCGTACCCGGTCTTGGTCAGGCTGGGTGCCTCACCGTACTCGGTCTGTGCGTACGTCCCGGAGGGTGTGGCGGTGTCGAAGATGTCGGCGTACGCCTCGTAGGCCAGGCCCCGGCTGTCGTAGCGGGTGTCGGTGAGGATCCGGCCGCTCGTGGCGCCGGGGGTCTGCGTCTGGAGGGGGCGCAGGAGGGAGTCGTAGAGGGTGTAGGAGGTGGAGTAGGTGGTGCCGTCCGCCCTCAGTGTGCCGGTTGAGGTCCAGGACGGGGCGGTGCTGGAGATGGAGTAGTCGAAGACGTAGCTGGCGCTCTGCTGACCCGAGCGGTTGCGGTTGGGCAGCCACACCGACGTCGTACGGCCCAGCGCGTCGTAGACCGCCTCCGTGACCCGGTTGTTCGGATCGAAGGTCCTGGTGGTCTGGCCGCGCGCCGGGTCGATGTAAGCGTAAGTGCTGTAGAGCTTGGCGTCCTTGGTCTGGGTGCGGGTGAGCGGACCGGTGGCGGCGGGGGTGTAGGTGACGGTCGTCGGGTTGCCGGCCGGGTCCGTGGTGGTGAGGGGGCGGCCGAGCGTGTCGTAGGTGATGCGGCTGACGGTCTGCCAGGACGACGGGGCGCGCTCGCCGCCGGTCACGCCGGCCGGGTAGGCCGAGGCTCGGCCGTTCCACGTCGGCTCGCCCTTGGTCGGGGTCTGGGTCGCGGACCAGGCCGTGGCGCCGGCCGAGTCGTAGACGGTGGCCGTGTCGGAGACGATGTCTCCAGCGGTCGCCGTGCTGGTGGGCAGGGACAGGTCCGCCTCCGCTACGGAGCATGCTCGGCCCGCCGTGCGGGTGCGTGAGGTGAGGGAGTTGATGCCGAGGCTGTCGTTGCGGGCGTACCAGGTGCGCGTGCAGGTCTCGTCGCCGCTCTTGGCGGTGTCACCCGTGTTCTCGGCCTTCACGGCCATGCCGTAGTCGTCGTAGGTGGTCGCGGAGGCCGCGGAGCGCCAAGTCTGGGTGGCCGTGAGGTAGGTGTGGCCGGTGGTTCTGGCGGTGCGGACGTAGTACGCCTCGGTGTCGGCGTAGGACTTGTGCTGGGTGGCCGTCCTCTTCGACCAGGGATCGCTGACGGTGACGGAGATGGGGGTCGAGCCGTTGTAGGTGATCTCCTGGCGGAGGAAGCCGGCGAACTGTTCGCTGTCGGTCTGATCGGGTACGTCCAGGCCGGTGAGGTCCTTGCCGGGGACGGTCACGGTCCGCCGGGCGTCCGGGTCCAGGGTGCCGTCGGCGGCCAGGAGCCGGTCACCGTTCATGCCCTGGAGGTAGACCGAGGTCTTCGCCGACAGGTTCGCGCCTGACCCCTGGGTGACGGTCACAGTGCGGTAGCCGCGCCAGATGGACCAGGTGCGTTCGTCGGCCGGCGTGAAGGGCGAGTCGTTGTAGTGCCAGGCGGGGGTGTCGTAGGCGTAGTGGCTCTCCATGGTCGAGCCGTGACCGGTGGGGTCGCTGATGACGACGTCGGTGACGCGATACTTGTGGAACCAGTCGACGGAGGCTTCCTCCGCACCGTTGATGTGCCAGTACTGCGGATAGCAGGACGCCGCGTTCTTGTCCTCGGCCGCGGGTACGGAGCTGCCGCGCACGCATTCGGGGTCGGAGAGGGTGACGTCGGTGATGGAGCCGGTCTCCGAGGTGACGGTGCGGATGCGGGGCTTGGTGAGCGGCAGGATGTCGTCGCGGTCACCGTCCACCCGGTTGGGCCTCATGTCGTAGGTGAAGGTGACCGGGTTCAAGCTGATCGCCGTGCCGTTCTTGCCGGTACGCTTCACGCTCTTGAGCGTCAGGGTCTGGTCGGTGGTGTCACCGATGTCCCCGCCGTCGAGGTACTCCTGGGTCAGCTCCCAGGTGTCCACCGCTGTGAACGCGCTGGTACCGGCGGACCAGACGGACGTATCGATCTTGGTCAGTCGCTTGCGCGTGAAGAACGACGGACCGGTCGCAGGGCAGTCGTCACCCGAGGCGCAGATCGAGTCGAAGGGGACGTCGGGCCAGTTCGGAGCGGTGGAGTCCGTCAGTTCGGCACAGTCGGAGGCGGTGCAGCGCTCAGCGTAGGTGAACTCCGCCCTGCCCGACGTCACCCCGGTGAACAGGGCGTCCGCGCGCTGCCCATAGAGAATCCTGGTGAGGTAGCCCCCGCGGGTGTAGGAGGCGGTGGCGGTGGCGGCGCCGTTCTTGGCATAGGAGTTGGTCTCTTTGGTGTACCAGTACGACATGGCGTTGTCGTGCAGGTCCTCGACATAGTCGAGGTTCCACCGCCACGCCTGGGTCACCGCGCGGTCCGCGAACGCACTGCCCTGGCTGTAGCCGGGCTCACCGGAGTCGTCACCGAAGACGGGGACGGTCCAGACGGAGTTGGTGCGCTGGGTGTCGGCACCGGTCAACTTGTTCAGGCCGAAGACGTACCGGGTGCCGTCGCCGGTGGTGACGGTCCAGTGCTCGCCGTTGTCGTCCCCGTTGTCGGCGCCGGTGGACAGGGTCACCGTGGAGGCGTCGTCGTTCTTCAGCCGCCACGTGCCGGTGGTGTCGTCCTTGACGAGTTCGGAGGACTTGCCGTTCAGGACGAGGCTGGCGTTGTCAAATTTCCAGCACAGGTCGAACTTGTCCTTCTGGCCGTCCTCGTCACACGATCCGTAGGTGCGCTCGATGTACGAGTCGGCGGAGGAGTTGAACCCTTCACCGACTTGGGTGGCCTGGTTGTTCGTCGACGCCGTCTTCCCGTCGACCGACCCGGAGTCGTAACTCAGGGAGAGATCGGGTGACGGGCCGGGTGCGGGCGGGACCTGTATGGGGTGGGACCAGGTGAACGCGCCGGACGAGCCGCCGGCCGCCCAGGTGGCCGAGGGAGACAGCTGGGTCGCCGCATACGTGCCGGAGCCGGACGCGGACTCACCCGACGTGGTCGCGGCGACGGCCAGCACGGTGGGAGCGGTGGCCGACAGGGCGACCGTGCCGGTGACGGTCTGGCGGGAGACGTCGTTGTCCGACTCCACCTCAGTGGTGGTGCGGCACTCCGCCCTGTCGGGTGTGGTCAGGGCACACTCCGGCAGCCGGACCAGGCCCAGCCGACCCGCCCAGCCGCCGCCGTACGCGGAGGCGAACCGGCCGTAGTCCACGCTGATGTCGGCGCTGCCGGCGTCCTCGGTGGCCTGGGCGGACAGCAGCACCCCCTTGACTCCCGCGTCGGTAGCGGCCCGGTGGCCCAGTACCCTCAGCTGCACGGTTCCGTCGACGGGCGACTTCGCCGCCTGAGGAGTCCCGACGGCGACGGGCAGTCCGCCGATCTCTGCCGGGTCCGTCTTGTCTGCCGGGGAGACGGCTATCCGGCCAGTACCGCTCTGCGGCCATGCGGCCTGTTGCTCGGCCTCGGCGGTCTCGGCCTGGGTTTCGTTCTTCTTCCTCCCGGTGGACACCGCCGCGCGCTCCGCCTTGGCGCCGAGCCCGGTCACCTCCGTCGTCGGGGTGACCTCTCGCTTCCACAGCGGCTTCAGGTCGGGCGGCGTGTCGGCGGCCTGGGCGACCGGCGTCAAGCCACCACCGGTCACTGCCACCGACACCATCAGGAGTAACACGCATCTAGCGCGCTCATGCCAACGACTACCGCGAGGCATCCGTCTTCCGAACACCGACAACCCCCATCAAGATCACGGATCAACTGAGAATGATCAAACGGCCCCGCGTACCGGCACCGCGCCGTGCGAGTAGTGGAAACAGCAGGAGGACCCGGAGCGGCCGGCCCCGTGCTCGGGGCCGGCCGCCTCCTCGCCCGATCAGCCGGACACGTCGTCGTCCTCGTCGTCCTGCGCGACGCCCGCCATGTCACCGACCTGGTTGCCGTCGGCAGCCGCACCGGCCCAGATCCTGATGTCCGTGATCCGGCCAGGGAGGTAGTGGCCCCAGGTTCCATCGACGAAACCCTTGCCGCCGGCGAGTTCACCCGAGCCGATCAGCGCGACGTACGCGGTGTCCACACCGTTCTGGGTGGCGGCGAGGTACAACCGGAGCGTGCCCTCCTGGGCGTCGTACACCCCGGTCAGGCGCACTGCACCGCTGGCCGCCGCTTCCTCGGAGTCGACCGCGGTGAACGAACCGTCGACGTTGAGGCGGCCGAAGCGCCAGAACCCGACGGGGCGGGTCAGCAGGTCACCTGTCTCGTCGTCGATGTACTCCTCGACACCGGTGCGCTGGTACCACAGGCCCCACGCCGAACCGTCCGCTGTCCGCTGTCCGAGGACCTGGGCCGTGTAGCCGTCCGCCTTGGCGCCCAGGGCCGCCTGGTTCAATTCGACCTCGGTGGTCACCGTGAAGGACTCCCGGTCGTCGATGACCGGTCCCGGCGTGGTGATCGAGTCGTCGGTACCGTCCAGCACGATCGCGTCGTCGGTGACGGCGGCACCGCCGTTCATCTGCAGCGCACGGCCGTAGCCGCTGACCGTGTCCGCGAGGGTGGCGGTGCCCGTGGTGCCCTGCGGCTGCCATGCCGCCACGAGTTCGACCGCGCGGGCGGTCTCGTCCGCGTTCAGCAGCTTGGCCACCTTGGCGATCTCGGCGTCCGGCAGAGCGGTCTGGTACGTGGCGACCTCGTCGACGCGGCCTTTCCAGTAGTTGTTGTACGTACCGCTGGTGGTGCCCGCGCGGCCGACCTGGAAACTGCCGTCCACGACGGTCGGCAAGCCGATGTCCGGTACGGGAACAAGATCTCCCTGGCGTTTCCCATTGACGAAAAGGCTCAGGGTGTGGGCATCACCGTCGTAGACACCGGCCAGGTGGGTCCAGGCCTTCAGGGTGATGCCCGGTGTGGCGTCGGCGCTCGCGCCGACGAACTTACGCGTTCCGTTCTCGTACCAGTGCATGAGGAACACCCAGCGGCGGATGTTCGGCGAGTAGTACAGCGAGATACCCTTGTTGTCACTGCCGGTCTGTGACAGGACGGTACGAAAGGCCGTGTCGTCCGTCGGGTAGGCCCAGGCCGACACCGTGAACGAGGACTGCGAGTTGACCACGGGGCCGGCGGAGTCGGCGTAACCGCTCTGGTTGGCGGTGTTCGTGGTGTCGTTCAGCCACAACGACCGTCCTCCTTCACCGGTCCTGGAGAACGTCGACCACCCCGCCCCGCCGGTGCGCAGCGTCAGGTTGTGCCTGCTGCCCGGTGCCGTTCCCGCGTCGACGGCGGCCGTCGTCTCCGACCCCGGCGCAGAATCATCGAAGTGCCACAGCCCCGAGGGCCCCTCACCCTCCGCAACGTTGAAACGGATTGCCGTGGTCTCCCCCGACTGGCCGGTCCCGACGCTGTCCACCGCCCGCACGTACAGGACCTGCACGCCCGAGAGCGCCGGCTTGACGAAGAGAGTGAGCGTGCTCTGCGCCGCCACCTTCGTCCACGCCTTGTCGGTGCTGAGCTTGTACTCGAAGGCGACGATGTTGGAGTCGGCGGAGTTCTTGGTGAAGGTGAATCTTCCCGCGACACCAGGGCCACCAGTCCCTTCACCGCAGCCGTCACCGTCGTCCGGGCACACCGCGTACACCGCTCCGGCGGGGGCGGTGACCGCCGGCGCCTTCGGACGGGTCGAGTCGATCGTGAAGTAGCACCAGCCCGTCGTCGTCAGGGTGCTGTGGCTCTCGATCGCACTGTCGCCGCTGTTGTAGTAGGAGCGGGTGAAAGCCGCCATCCGGTACGAGGTGCTCTGCGCCAGCGTGACCGGGGAATCGACGGTCACCGTGGCGTTGTCCCCCACATAACCGCTGGACGGGCGGACCGGCTCGGTCGCCACTACCGTCCATCCGTCGGCCGTCTTGCGCTGTACATAGAAACGGGCCCTCAGACTTGCCCCGCTTTCACCACCCGGGGCCGCCTGCACCCGGGTACTGAACCTTGGTGTCGGGTCGGATATCCACGCCGGATCGGCCGCGTTCGTCTCACACGAGGACGCGACCGTCGGGCTGGTCGGCACCGCCGGCATTCCCACGTAGGTGACGGCCAGTACCGCGTCATTCCGGAACCGCTTCCACGCCGACGCGTCCGACTCGTCCCTGGCCTTGAGCATCAGGGTCAGCCGCGAGAACGTGCCGTCGGCGAAACTCCTCACCGTCGGCGTGAGGTTCTCGTAGCTCTCGCTGGGATCGTCGTTGAACTCGATCGGGGCCGCCGGAGTGTCCGGATCGCACGAGGACCCGCGGCCCGCGGAAACATTCCGGTCACCCACCAGATCCAGCGGAGTGGGACGCGAGGCCCATGTCGTGGACGAGGAGATGTTGTTGGTCCGGTACAACTGGACCCATCTCGGGTCGCACTGGAACGCCCACGGCTCGGTCACCCGGAACGTGGCGTCCAGCACCCTTTTGCCCTTGAGATTCGCTGGGGAGAATTCGAAGTACAGACGCTGCGTATATCCCGGGCCACAGTAATAACCGCCCCAAGTACCGCACTTGCCGACGCCCTTGCCCAGGTCGTCGTCCCCGTTTCCCCAGCCGTACGACTCGTAGCCGTCCGAGCGCAGCAGGGTCCGCTCCGCCTCGCCCCAGGTCACGGTGGGGTCGATGTAAAGCGGGAAGTGCTGCTCCTCTGTGTTGGCAAGCAGGTCCGCGTCGGGCGTGACCGTGAGCGAGTCGTCGTCCACACTCACGGCCATCGGCTTCACGTGTCACCGGCCATCGGCTCGGCACCGGGCCCGCCGTCGTCAGCTCCCTCACCGGGCTCCGCGGAGGTGTCAGCAGCCCGCAGGGACGACTCCATCGCCGAGGGTGCGGCGCTGGAACCCGCCGAGTCCCACATCTGTGCCCTCGGCGCGCGAAAGACCCAGTTGCCGTCGCCATCAACAGCGTGGTAACCGCCACTGTTGTTCTCCACGACGCTCAGCTGCGACATGTGGAGGGAGTATTCGATCTGGTCCGGCTCGGGCCGTGCGGCGGCCTCCGGGGTCTTGACGACCAGGACGTGCCGGAAACCCTCAGTGGAGGCCGTGACCTTCAGATCCACGTCCCGCAGGACATCGCGATACAGAGCGCTCGTCCCGTCCAACTCAGGTTCCGGCAGCGCGCCGAGCCACCCCAGGGCGAGAGACTGACCGTCCTCCTCGATCCGCGCCAGCGGTAGCTTGTCCCCTCCGCCGGAGAACTCCATGCTGACGGCGGCGCCCCTGGGAGCCACCGTCCCGTCCGCCCGGCACACCAGCGTCGCGTCCGGCGACTGCCAGCCTCCGTCGGCCGTCGCCACACGCACCGGAACGGCCGACTGCTCCAACGTGAACGCCTCACCGTCCGGGTTGGCATACACGGTCGCGCTCTCCGACCGCTCCCCCACTACCTCGACCCGCTCGCCCGTCTCACCGGCCTTCGTCAACGCGCGCGCATGCGCACTCTGCTCGGAGGCGTCCTCGGCGGTGGAGACACGGGCGTGCGCAGTTTCCTGCGCCATGGCGGGCGTAAGGCTCAACAGCAAAGCAGCGGCCGTCGACAGCGCCAGAGCACCGTGCGATGACACCCGTCTTCGTAACCGTCCACGCACCGAACCCACCCCTATTTCCCTGTCAAACTCCGGTGAACACCCCAATAGAAGCCTTATACAATATCATCTTCACGCACCTGACAAGCACTTCATGAAGGAAAGGTGGAGATGACTCGGCAATCTTGTGAGAATCCCCCGGTCACACTTAGAAGGATGAGAAGCCTGTCATCCAATGAACTCTGGTGGAATTTTCCGTACATCGCGGCTTCAGGTTCGCCCAGGGTGCCGACGGCAGATGCTGCAAGCGAGGCTGAGGAAGGCTTCGTGGAGGGCATCGCGTATCTCCCGGCGGATGCGCAGGCGACGGAACCACTGCGGGTGGACGATCGCTCACCCAGCGAGCCGGCGTTGGTAGCCCGGACCTGAGCCGTACTCGGTGCCACGGCGGGCGAGCTGCGGCTTCACCCTTCAGAACTGCTGACGAAATGATCTCCGAGGCGGTTGGAGCACTCCGGGACTGGTGATGTGAGGGTGCGGATGGCTCGGCCGAAGCCGTGGGAGGTCGATGACGAACTGTGCACGGTGATCGAGCCGCTGCTGCCCAAGGTTGAGCGTCGGATCCGGCACTCGGGTCGCGAACGGATTCCGGACCGGCTGGTGTTCCCGGGCATCCTGCCGCACGCCGCGACCCTGGCCGGCGGCAACCGCGACGACGTCACCCAGCTGATCCCGCTCCTCCAGGCCGTACCGCGGTCGGCTCCGGCGCCGCCCGCATGTGGTGCTGGCCGACCGCGGCTACGACGACGACAAGTACTGCCGCCTGGTCCAGGACCTGGGCGGTCAGTTCCACCCGCGCAAGCAGTGCACCGCGCCCGGCGTCATCTCGTATGACAGCCTCGTCCGAGTGCTGACGGGTATGGCGGCGAAATGGCTTGCGCGGCGGGAGCACGTCTTCCGCACTGCCTGACCGACGAGAACGCGTTGGCTTTCGTCGGGAAGCACGCGGAAATTCATGATTATGTGCCCAACGGCCCCTGCGGAAGCCTATGGTCACCGCGGCAACGCTGTCGTATCCACCTTGCGCAGGAGGTCCCGTATGCACCGCACGCTCCGTACCGCCATCGCCGGGGCGGTGACCGCCGCCGCCCTTGCGGTGGGGGGCACCGCCCATGCCACGCCCGCGGGTCCGGGGGTCTCGGGCCGGGTGATCAGCCAGACCACCGCGAACGGCACCGACTACATCCTGCGGGAGGTCACCATTCCGCCCGGCCAGGCCACCGGCTGGCACTACCACGACGGGCCGCTGTACGGCGTCGTCGAGCAAGGCACCCTCAGCCACTACGACTCCACCTGCGGGACCGACGGCGTCTACCGCACCGGCGACACCATCCAGGAACCGGCCGGAGTCGGCTATGTCCACATCGGCCGCAACCTGGGCGACACCCCGCTCGTCCTGGTCGTCCTCTACGTCCTCCCCCACGGTTCCCCTTTCTCCCAGGACGCCCCGAATCCGGGTTGCTCCTTCGAGTGAGCGGTGGACGATGTCGGGGTGCGGCGCGCTGGTTACGGAGGCGGTCCGTCCACCGGTCTGCTGGGTCAGCCGGCGCTCGGCGCGGCAGCGTCCGAGCTGGTGGGGGCGGTCGGTCCGCAGCGGCTGACCTCGGTGGCCAGGGCGAGTGTCGCGGCGGTGGGCGGGGGGGCATGTCACAGGCGCCTCCTGAGGTTCTGGCCGGCGATGGCGTAGACGGCGGGAGCGATAGCGGCAGACTCCACATGCGGTATCACGCTGTCGGACGCGCTCGTTGTCCCGGTCGTGAACGTCTGTGAATGCGATCAGCGAGGGGTGCGGGTAAGGAGGGCGTCGGTGGCCGCGCTCCAGCCACCGAGCGATGACGGACGGCCGGCAGTATGAGAGGAGAGCGGTGGTGACGGTCATCGGTCCACGGTGCCGCCGTTGGACGGATTCACGGCAACGGCCTTGAAGAACGTGTAATGGAAGGTTCCGTTGGCCTGTGCCGTGCGGTGCAGGTCCGTGATTCCGCGGTCCCAGTGCGCCGCGGTCGTGAGTCCAGCGGTCAGTGCCTCGTCCCGGACGGATTCGACCATGGCGATGAACGTGTTCCGGATGAAGCCGTCGACCAGCGCGGGCCGGGTCTGGTCGGCATAGACCGTGCGGGGACGAACCACGATGCCGTCGTATCCGGCCTGTTCCAGCAGCGGGTGCAACTGCCGGCCGATCAAGGCGTTTCCGCCGCCGACCGACTGCAGTCGGACCTGGCATTCGATCACTGCTTGGGCGTACTCGCTGGCGGGATGGAACAGCGCCGAACCGTGATCCCCTTCGACCACGGTGACGGTGCCCCCGGGCCGCAGCACGCGCCGTAGCGCGGCCAGCGCCCGCCGGGGGTCCGGCAGATGCTCCAGGACGAAACAGACGAAGACATGGTCGAACTCCGCGTCGGAGAACGGGAGGTCGGCCAGATCAGCGTGACACCACTCCACATCCGCCCCGGGTGCCTGGGCCGCGACACGGGCCCGGGCCTGTGCAAGGGAGTCAGCGGATCGGTCGACAGCGGTGATACGTGCCCCCGGGCTGGCTTGGGCGAGGTGGACCGTCTGGGCGCCCACCCCGCAACCGATCTCCAGTACCCGGCTGCCGGCCGGATAGGCCGTGCCCCTGTGCACCAGCGCGGCCAAAGTCTCCGCCTGGTCGCCCAGCCGAGCCGCCTCGCGTTCCGAGTATCCGTGCACATAGCCGGCCGTCGTTGTCGTTCCAGTAGCTGCCGTCGCCGTTTCCATACGGCCACCCTGCTGCGATTATGGCCCGATGAACAGGTCCAATCGGCGGCCAGCCGACCAGTCCGAAGTCTCCGGGTCCGATTTCCTGCAGTTGAACATCCGCGATGCGCCGCTGGGCAGGCGGTCCGACTGGCTGGCCCAGCAGCTTCGGCTCGCGATAGCGGACCGCCGCCTGCCGATAGGGAGCAAACTGCCGGCCACCCGCGTTCTCGCCGGCGAACTGGGGGTATCCCGCGGCGTGGTCACAGAGGCGTACCAGCGGCTCATTGAAGACGGGCACGCGGCAGGACACGGGCGCAACGGAACGATCGTCGTTGCCGCTCCTGCCGCGCCGGCGGAGGCGCCCCCGACCAGGCCGGTCGCTCCTCCACCGCCGGGTGCGTTGTTCGGCGGCGAACCCGGCGCGGACATCTTCGACTCGATGCGAGCGACACCCGCCCGCATTGATCTGTCGCCCGGCATGCCCCATCTTTCCGCGTTTCCGCGATCTGCTTGGCTGCGCGCCGAACGCTCCGCACTGGCAAGCCTTTCGGCGTCCGATCTCGGATACGGAGACCCGCGCGGCACACCCGCGTTGCGCCACGCCGTCGCCAACTGGCTCGCCCGCAACCGCTCGATCAGGGTCGATCCCCACGACCTACTCATCGTCGCCGGCACCGCCCAAACGCTCACTCTGCTCGGACAGGTGCTGCGCGACCACGGGATCTCCGCGGTGGCCGTGGAGGACCCGGGATCACTCGGGGCCCGCCAGCACCTGCGCAATCAGCGGTTGGACACCCCGCCGGTCCCGGTCGACTCCCACGGTGTGCGGGTCGACATCCTGCGCGACGTGGCCGCTCAAGCGGTCTTGCTGACTCCCGCGCACCAGTTTCCGACCGGAGTGGTGCTCAGTGGGGCACGACGTCGTGAACTGATGTCCTGGGCCCGCGCGAACGACGGACTGATCATCGAGGACGACTACGACGCCGAGCACCGCTACGACCGGCCCCCGGTCCCCGCATTGCGATCCGTGCTCCCCGAGCACGTCTGCTACGCCGGGAGCGTCTCCAAGCTCCTGGCCCCCGCACTGCGCATCGGCTGGGTCCTCGCGCCGCCGCAGTACCGGGATGCTCTTGTCGCCGCCAAACGGTTCGCCGACCTGGGCAACGCCGCACTGCCGCAGCAGGTGCTCGCCCAGCTCATGGAATCAGGTGACATGGAGCGCCGGCTGAGGCTCCTGCGCACACGCCACCGCCGCCGCCGGGACATCATGGTCGACGCCATCAGAACCCACCTTCCGGATGCGGAGGTACACGGCGCCGCGGCGGGCCTGCACCTGATGATCTCCTTCGACGCCGAGTTCGCCGACACCGACCTCGCCTCCGCCGCGCTTGCGCGGGGAGTGAAGGTGCAACCACTGTCATGGCATAGCCAACTCTCGCCACGACCCGGGCTGGTCCTCGGCTACGCGGCGAGCGCGCCCACCGCCATCAGCGAAGGTGTGGCAATCCTCGGTGACGTCGTACGGCACCTGCTCCGAACAGCGCAGGACACGCTCCGGCGGCAGCGCCGACCCCGGTCGGGTTGACGGGGTCCAGGTCTGACCCGTCTGGGGAATGACCGGGACGAGGCGGATGCCGACGCCCGTGTCCGGGGAGGGGCGTCCCGGGCCGGCCGGGACCGAGCGCGCCGCTTCGGGAGGCCTTCGTGGCGCTGCGACCGGGAGGGTTCGCCGGGTTATCCGTTGGCCCGTGCTTCGGCCGGCCCTGTAGGTTCCTGGCGTGAGTGACGTCGGCAGGACAGAGATCAGGCTCGCGGACGCGGCAGACGCGGCGGTGATCGCCCGCATCCACATGATTTCTCGTGCGGCGACCATGCCGTATCTGCCGCCGCAGAAACGCGGTCACGACCAGGTCACCCGGTGGATCGAGGATGTCGTGCTCACGTCGTGCCGGACGTGGGTGGCGGTGCGCGGTGGAGAGATCCTCGGCTATGCCGCCCTTGAGGGGGACATGCTCGAACACCTCTATCTGCGACCGGAGGTCCGCCGCCGGGGCATCGGCACACTCCTGCTCGACCAGGTCAGACGGCACAGCCCCGACGGGGTGTCCCTGCGCGTCTTCCAGCAGAACACCGATGCCCGCGCATTCTACGAGCTCCACGGCTTCAGGGTCCTCGACACCAGCGACGGCCACCGGAACATGGAGAACCTGCCCGACATGACCCTGCGCTGGACACCGGACGGTGCACGGTGAACCGAGTCCCGGCGGGCCGCAGACCCCACTGATCCGGTCGTGCAGCGTCGGCGCGGGGGCGTCCGCCCCGGCGGGTGCCTTTCTCGCTGCGGACTCGGGCGCGCTCTTTCGCGCTGGGCGGCCAGGGCCTCGGGGTGGCGGGCGTTGGCGTTGCGCCAGCTCGGGTAGGCATGCAGCTCGCGGGTCTGGACTGTGTGGTGCGGTGCGCCTGCACAAACTACTCGCGGCCTGATCGACGCGACCACGTGTGGCAACGACCCCTGGAAACCGCCTTGGCGCCGCTGGCCTACGCTTTTGTCATCAGCCCGACCCACGGTATGCCCGACCCACGGTATGCCCGACCCTCGGTATGTCGGCCTGACCGGGAGTCCATCGTCTGGGCCGGTGCCAGCGGGGCGGCGGGGAGCTTGCCTAGTACTGCAACGGTGCTTGCCGTGACTGCTGGCCAGCTCGGTCGTTGGTGTGGTTATGGGTGGGGACCTTGCTGGTGTCAGGTTGTGGGCGGGGGAACTGGGTGCTCTGCATGAGCGGTTCCTGCACCGGTTCAACCGGGAGGAGCCGCGGCAGTCGGCGCTGGCTTACATGCGTGGGCTGATCGCTCCGCTGCAGCGCAAGAACGGCTGGACGCTGGCGGAGGAAGCCGGGCACACGGGTCCCGATCGCATCCACCGGCTGCTGAACCGTATTGAGTGGGACGCCGACGAGGTCCTGAACGACGTACGTGACTACGTCGTCGAACACCTCGGAGACCCAGGCGCCGTCCTGATCGTCGATGACACCGGGTTTTTGAAGAAGGGCATCCGTTCGGCCGGGGTGCAAAGGCAGTACTCCGGAACCGCCGGCCGCACCGAGAACTGCCAGATCGGTGTGTTCCTCGCCTACGCCACCGGCCGTGGACGCACGTTGATCGACCGCCGTCTGTATCTGCCCACCTCCTGGACGGACGACCGGGACCGCTGCCGCCGGGCCGGCATCGACGACAGTGTCACCTTCGAGACGAAGGTGGCCATGGCCAAGGCGATGGTCCGCCGGGCCATCGCCGAGAAGATCCCGTTCGGATGGGTGACGGCGGACGCCGCCTACGGCTACAGCAAGGGCTGGCGGTTCGAGCTGGAGCAGGCCGACGTCTTCCACGTCATGGCCACCACCCGGCACGACACGGTCGTCACCCGCTGGTCCATCGACCACCCCGTGCACGACTGTTCCCCGGCCTGCTGAGCGGGGTCGACCTCGCGCGCCAGGCCCTGGTCGCGGCCCGGGAGGCAGCGAGGAAGAACGGGGGTGCCCGGAAGGAGAAGCCGAAGCGGCGCACCGGCGCGGTCGTACGCCGGCTCAACACAACGTCAACTACCCTGGCCCAAGCCGCATAGCCCGCGTCCAAGATTCCGGGTCAAGGCCCCATGCCTGGGGCCGGGCCTCTGGGCATCGGTGCGGTCGTCCTCGTGCTGGGCGGCGGCGTGTGGTGGTTCAGGAACCGCCGGAGCGGATCTGCCTGAGGCCCTCGGTCCGGTCGAGGCACGTCCCCTCGGGGAGCGAATGAGAGAAGTGATGCTCGGCGTATGCGCTTGAATCAGGGTGGGAACGAGCACAGGGACCAGCGGCGCGTTCTCATCATCGCCTACGACGACGCGCAGATCCTCGACATCGCCTGTCCCAGCGGTGCCTTGGACATCGCCAACCGGTACGGCGCAGAGCCGCCCTACGCCATCGAGCTGGGCACCCTCGGCCGCCCGACTGCCAGAACCTCGGCCGGGATTCTGCTGGCAGCCGGGCAGAGTCTGGAGGCGGTCGGGGGACAGCTGGACACGCTGATCGTCGTGGGCGGCATCGGATGCGAGGACGCGGCGGCGGACGAGCGATTACTGGGCCAGGTGCGCCGACTGGCCGCACACAGCCGGCGTGTGGCCTCCGTCTGCACCGGCGCCTATGTACTAGCCGCCGCCGGACTGCTCGACCACAGACGGGTGACGACCCACTGGGGATGGGCAGACCGGCTTGCCGAGCGCCACCCCACCGTGGCCGTGGACGCAAGCCACCTCTACATCCGCGACGGCAACGTCTACACCTCGGCCGGGGTCACCAGCGCCCTCGACCTGACACTGGCCCTGATCGAGGACGACCACGGTCCGGCACTCGCCCGGACCGTCGCCCGCGAACTCGTCACTTACCTGCACCGGCCCGCCGACCAGGCCCAGATATCGATGTTCCTTGCCGCGCCACCGCCGGATGACCGGCTCGTACGGGACCTGATGGGCCATATCGCCGGCCATCTGGCCGAGGACCTCAGCCCTGCGGCCCTGGCGGCCCGGGCGGGGGTCAGTTCCCGGCACCTGACCCGCCTGTTCACCGCACACCTCGGTACAACTCCCGCGCGCGCCGTACGCGCGGCACGCGCCGAAGCGGCGGCGCATCTCGTGCGCTCCAGTGCACTGTCCATGGCAGCAATCGCCCGGCGCTGCGGTTTCCGGTCGGCGGAGACGCTGCGGCAGGCGTTCCTCGACCACTATGGGGTCACGGGGGACAGACTTCGCAGGATGCCGGACATGCCACCCCCACGTGTCGCACCGAGGCAGAAGACTCCTGACCCATGAACCATTCCACGACACGCAGAAACGTCCTGCGCGGGACCGCGGCCACCGCCGCGCTCGCGGCTGCAGCGGCCCGAATCGAAGCGGCGTACGCAGCCCCGCACGGCGGCGGCACTGGCCCCAACATCGGCATCCTGCTGTACGACGGCTACAGCCTGCTGGACCCCACTGGCCCGGCCGAGGTCCTGTCCCGGCTGCCGGACGCCACCGTGACGATGATCGCCGAGAAACGCGGAGCCGTCCGCACGGACACGGGAGACGTGGCCGTGGTCGCTGAACGCTCCATCGCAGAGGTCGACCGTCTCGACGTTCTCCTGGTGCCAGGCGCGGGCAACCGCGGCACCATCGGGGCGATGAACAATGAGGCGCTCCTGCGCTGGATCCGCAGGATGCACCGCCACACCCAGTGGACCACCTCGGTCTGTACCGGCAGCATCGTCCTTGCCGCAGCTGGACTGCTGGACGGCCGGGAGGCGACGACCTACTGGGCCTCCGCCGACTACCTCCAGTCCACGTTCAATGTCACTTACCTGCCGCAGCGCTACGTACGCTCCGGAAAGATCATCACCGCGGCCGGGGTATCGGCGGGAGTGGACATGGCCCTGTACCTCGTCTCCCTGATCGCGGACGACGACACGGCCAAGGCGATCCAGCTCGCCGTGGAATACGACCCCCATCCCCCCTTCGACTCAGGCAACGCTTCAGACGCCAGTCCCGAACTGAAGCAGCGTGCTTTGCAGTTGCTTGCTGCATCACAGATATAGGGGCGGACGGCGCTTGCTCGCATGAGCCGATGAACGGGCGGTACGACGCGGCGCAGCCTCCCGGGGCACGGCAACAACCCGCGGCTGCTCCTCCACGCACTCTGCTTCTGGACCGCTCGCATCTCGACCCTCGTCCAGGTCGTCCGCTGCCTGCATCTGGCCAGCCCGACTACTGACTTCGGCTCGTCAGGGTGAATCTTTGTGAAGTTCCTGAAGGGCCTGGAGCGGTGGCTGTATCCCGTGGTGTGTGAGGTATGCGGATGGGGGCGGGCTGACCGCTGCGGGGCGGCAGCGCCGGGAGACGGTACGGATGCAGGCAGCCGGGCTGTTCGAGCAGAAGATCAAGCCGTCGGAGATGGCAAGGCGCCTGCGGGTGAGCCTGAAATCGGCATACCAGTGGCACAAGCTGTGGCGGGACGGCGGTCGTGAGGCTCTGGCCTGCCGTGGCCCGGGCTGGTCGCGATGCCGTCTGTCACCGCGCTGCCTGGAAAAGCTCGTCGAGGGGTATCTCGAGCAGGGGGCCGCGCATGGATGGGTGGAGGACCAGGTATGGACTGCGGCGAGGGTGGCTACGCTGGTGGGCGGGAAGTTCCACGTCTCCTACAGCGTCTCCGGGGCGACGCGGCTGATGCACCGGCTCGCCTTCAGCCCGCAGGTTCCCGCGCGGCGGGTTGCCGAACGCGACGAGCAGGCCGTGACCGCGTGGAAGGAGGCGACGTGGGCCGAGGCAAAAGAGCCCGGGCGGCCTGCGGAGGCTACCTCTGCTTCGAGGACGAAGCCGGGTTCACCCGCCGGCCGCCCAGAGGACGCACCTGGGGCCGGCGCGGCCGCACCCCGGTCGTGACCGTCAGCGGCCGCCGCTCGGGACGCCTGTCGGTGGCCGGGCTGATCGCGATGCGGCCAGGCTCCCGCACCCGGCTGTGCCACCGCCTGCGCACCCACCCCGCCGGCAAGGGGCAAGCGCCGCAGCATGGGCGAGCGGGACTTCATCGCGCTGATCGACGGCGTCCACCAGCTCGTCAAGGCACCGGTCGTGCTGGTCTGGGACCGGCTGAACACCCACGTCTCCCACGCCATGCGCGAGCTGATCGCCGAGCGTGCATGGCTGACGGTGTTCCTGCTGCCCGCGTACTCGCCCGACCTCACCCCGTCGAGTGGGTATGGGCACACGTCAAGCGCAGCCTGGCCAACCTTGCCGTGATCGCCCTGGACCGACTCAAGACCCTCGTACGCAATCGGCTCAAGCGCCTTCAGTACCGGCCAGAGACCCTCGACGGCTTTATAACCGGCACCGGCCTGGCCCTCGACGAACCGGCGTCACCCTGACAAGCCGAAGTCAGTAACGGGATCGAGCCTGGCGACCGGGTGTGCATCGTGGACGACACGCTGTCCACCGGCGGCACGGTCGAGGCGCTGGTCAACGCGGTGCGGGAACGGGGCGTGAAGGTGACGCAGGTCGCCGTCGTCGTTCGGTGAGCGGACCGCCCCGTGAGCACCAGGGGGCCCGAGGGACTCGCGGCGGCGGTTATGGCGCTGCGCCCCTTCGTGGACGGCCAGTGCGAAAACGGGGAACTACTGGCCGACTACTTCCACGGGCACCGGGCGCTGGGCGACCCGTCCGCGCTGGCCGATGCCCTGGCTGAGCGGATCGCGGGCCTGGACGTGGACTGCGTGGCGGGGGAGGCCGTCGCCGGCAGTTCGCTGGCCACCGCCGTCAGCGCTGCATCGCGGAGGCAGGGGCGTGTCGGTGCGGGCGCTGCGCCGCGAGCCGAAGTCCCGTGGTGTGCCGGGCGTCCTGAGCGCCCACGTTCCGGAGGGCCGCCGCTTCGCGCTGGTCGACGACGTCGCGGGCACCGGGGCCTGCCTGGAACGGAGTGTCCGTCGGCTGCGCGAGTTGCGGCACGAGATCGTGGGCGCTTGGGTGATCGTCGACCGGCAGGACGGCGCGCTGCCTCACGCCTCGAAGGACTCGGTGTGCGGCTCTCCGCCCTGTTCACCCTGAACGACTTCAGCACAGCGAGGACGACCCTTCCATGACCGAACTGTCGACGCGCCTCTCCGGCAACCGCTATCCCGGCCGGGGGATCCTGTACGCCCGGGTCCCCTCCGGCGCCCACGTCATCGCGTACTTCCTCACCGGACGCAGCCCCACCTCGCGTGAGCGCATCCTGCACATCGCCGGTGACGGCCTCGTCGTCGCGCCGTCCGCGGCGACCGGTCACGACCCGCTGCGGCATTACTGACTTCGGCTTGTCAGGGTGACGCCGGTTCGTCGAGGGCCAGGCCGGTGCCGGCTATGAAGCCGTCGAGGGTGTCTGGCCGGTACTGCAGGCGCTTGAGTCTGTTGCGTACACGTGCTTCGAGTCGGTCCAGGGCGACGACGCCGAGGTTGGCCAGGCTGCGCTTGACGTGTGCCCACACCCACTCGACGGGGTTGAGGTCGGGCGAGTATGCGGGCAGCAGGAACACCGTCAGCCATGCACGCTCGGCGATCAGCTCGCGCATGGCGTGGGAGACATGGGTGTTCAGCCGGTCCCAGACCAGCACGACCGGTGCCTTGACGAGCTGGTGGACGCCGTCGATCAGCGCGATGAAGTCCCGCTCGCCCATGCTGCGGCGCTTGCCCCTTGCCGGCGGGGTGGGTGCGCAGGCGGTGGCACAGCCGCGTCCGGGAACCAGGCCGCATCGCGATCAGCCCGGCCACCGACAGGCGTCCCGAGCGGCGCCCGCTGACGGTCACGACCGGGGTGCGGCCGCGCCGGCCCCAGGTGCGTCCTCTGGGCGGCCGGCGGGTGAACCCGGCTTCGTCCTCGAAGCAGAGGTAGCCTCCGCAGGCCGCCCGGGCTCTTTTACCTCGGTCCAGGTCGCCTCCTTCCACACCGCGACGGCCCGCTCGTCGCGTTCGGCAACCCGCCGCCCGGGAACCTGCGGGCTGAAGCCGAGCCGGTGCATCAGCCTGATGGCACCCGAGACGCTGTAGGAGACGTGGAACTTCCGGCCGATCAGCGTGGCCACCCGAGCGGCCGTCCACACCTGGTCATCCACCCAGCCGTGCGCGGCCGGCCCCTGCTCGAGGTATCCGGCGAGCTTCTCCAGGCAGCGCGGCGACAGACGGCATCGCGATCCGCCCGGGCCGCGGGAGGCCAGAGCCTCACGACCGCCGTCCCGCCACAGCTTGTGCCACTGGTAGGCCGATTTCAGGCTCACCCGCAGGCGTCTTGCGACCTCCGGCGGCTTGATCTTCTGCTCGAACAGCTCGGCTGCCTGCATCCGTACCGTTTGCCGGCGTTGCCGCCCCACAGGAGTCAGCCCGCCCCCATCCGCATACCTCACACACCACGAGATACAGCCACCGCCCGAAGCCCTTCAGGACCTTCACGAAAATTCACCCTGACGAGCCGAAGTGAGTACAGGCCGCTGAGAACGCTGGCGACTGGCTCGTCGTCGGCAACGGCGAGCAGGTCACCCAGGGGTATCGCCGAGATACGCGTCAAAGGGGCAATGAGTTGATCTTGAAGTCCTGAGCGCCCCGGCCCGTCACCCATTCGGCCCAGCGTCGTTGGTGGTGATATTGACGTCAGCTGGGGCCTGGGGTGGGTCGTGACATCGATCGAGAGGACCGCGTATCCGCGGTTCAAGCGGCTGATCACCCCGCACGAGCTGTATCTCTTCTTCTCACCGAGCCGCGATGATTTTCAGTGGGCGGCCGATGCCTCGGACTGCGATGAGCATCTGTTGGCGCTGCTGCTGATGCTGAAGCCGTACAGGCGTATGGGGTGTTTCCCAGCGCTGGCGGACGTCCCGGAGATGGTGGTGGACTTCGTCCGGCGGGCGGTGGAGCTGCCTGAGGGCACGCTGCCGGTGTACCGGGCGGAGCGGACCGCCAAGCACCACCGAAGCCTGGTCCGCAAGCAGGCCGGCGTGACATATGACCAGGCCAAGGCCCGGGGGATCGCCGAGCAGTCGATCCGCAAGGAGGCTGCGGCGAAGAACCGCCCGGCGGATCTGATCAACATCGCGCTGGAGAAGGTCGTGGAGGCCGGGCTGGAGCTGCCAGGGTTCTCCACCTTCGACAAGATGGCCTCGAAGATGCGCACCGAGGTGAACGCCTCGATCTGTACGGGCAGCCACGACCGCATGAGCGCCGCTCAGCGGGCGGGGCTCATGCGGCTGCTGGAGGACCGCGACAGCGACGGGACGACGCTGTTCAACCGGCTGAAGAAGCCCGCCAAGGGCCCGACCTGGTCGCACTTCAGAACCTGACCAAGCGTCTGGAATGGCTGGACGAGCTCGGCGACACCGATGTGTGGATGGACGGAGTCGCCGCGGGGAAGATGGGCCTTGCCACCCAAAGGGTGGACACCTGTTCGTGTCGTTATGCGGCGAGTATCAGAGTAGCTGACTGCTGCTCGTAGACTATCGGTGCCTGCTGTCCGTTCGCCGAGTGCCGTCGGCGGGTGTGTTGTAGCGCGTGGTCCAGTGGAAGACCGCCAGGCGGCAGGCGCGGGCGCCGTCGAAGCGGCGGGCACCGCGCAGTGTCTCGCGCTTGAGGGCGGCGTTGAACGACTCGGCGAGCGCGTTGTCCGCCGAGGTGCCGACCGCTCCCATCGACTGCCGGACCCCCAACTCGGCGCACAGCTCGGCGAATTGGCGAGAGGTGTACTGGGCCCCGTGATCGCTGTGGAAGACGGCGCCGGTCAGACTGCCCCGCGTTCAGGCGGCGGCCCGGAGCGCGTCGACGACCAGCTCGGTGCGCATGTGGTCGGCGATCGACCAGCCCACCAGGCGGCGTGAGAAGCAGTCGATGACGGTGGCGAGATACAGAAACTCGCCGTCGTCCACCGGCAGGTAGGTGATGTCGCCGACGGCGCGCTCGCGGTGAAGTGGCGCCGGAACAGGTCCGGCACCGGCGTGGCGGAACGGCTCGGGCACCGTGGTGACCTGGCGCTTACGCAGCCGCAGCCTGGCGATGCCGAACTTCCGCATCACCCGTCCGACGCGCTTGTGGTTCACACGCTCGCCCTCCTCGCGCAGCTCGGCGGTGATCCGGGGGCGGCCGTAGGTGCCGTCCCACTCGGCGTGCACGGCCCGGATCCGCTCGGCAAGCGCCGCGTCGGCCCGCTCGCGCGCGGTGCAGGCTGCGCGGCCGGCCCGCCATTTGTAGAAACTGGAGCGGGCGACCTCCAGCACCTGACACAACCGCTTCACGCCCCAGGCGCGGTGGTGGTCCTCAATGAACTGGCAGCGGTTCAGGCCTCCAGTTCCTGCCTCGTGGCCTCGCTCACCGGGACGTCCTTCGTGTTCGTGCTCCTCGTGCCGCTCTCACCGCGGCGGGCCCGCTCGGCCCGCACCCAGTTACGCAGCGTCTCCCGGCTAATCCCCAGATCCTTGCCGATGCCCTCGAAGGTGTGGCTTGGATCCGACAGGTACAGCGCGACAGCGTCCGCTTTGAAATCGGGCGAGTAGACCTTCATCACCATAAGAGATCCCTCCTACCCGGCCCCTGCGGGGGCCGAGCTCAGAGGTGTCCACCACTCGGGGACAAACCCCGGGATTAGCTGCACCAGTTGCTGCTGAACAAGCTGAGGTCGAAGAACCAGCTGGACTGGTCCCGGGCTGTGATCGACTCCTCCCACGTCCGGGCCGCTTGGCGAAGCCCAAAGTGGGCCCAGCCCGGTCGACCGCGCACGGCCGGGCAGCAAGCACCACATCATCGCCGACGGCCAGGGCATCCCGCTCGCGGTGTCGCCGACCGGCGGCAACCGCAACGAGGTCACCCAGCTCCTGCCCCTGTTGGACAAGATCCCAGCGGTCGCAGGAGTCGTCGGCCGGCCGCGCAGGCGGCCCGCCATGCTCTTCGCCGACCGCGGCTACGACCACGACAAGTACCGCCGGCTGCTGCGGCAGCGCGGGATCCGCCCGGTGATCGCCGGACACGGTCAACCCCACGGCACCGGTCTGGGCACCTTCCGCTGGGTCGTCGAGCGAACGATCTCCTGGCTCCACAGCTTCCGCTGCCTGCGCATCCGCTGGGAACGACGCAACGACATACACGAAGCCTTCCTCGGCCTCGCCACCTACCGACAAGTCCAACGCCTTTGTCAGAGCCTCTCACCCGACGACGGCGCGGTTTCGCCGGCGGTAGTAGGCGATCCCGAGAGCGATGGTGATAGGTCCCCATGCGGCGATTGGAGCAATGCACACCGTCGCAAGCGCCTGCCAGGCGTCGTTGGTGTAGCCGACGGTGTCGACGATGCCATACAGAGTGAGCCTACGACCGTCGCCGATCGGGACGTCAGTGAACAGCAGGGTGAGAATCAGGCCGCCAAGGACAGCAGGGGCCGCAGCCGCCATTGGTCGAATGCGTCTGCCACCGATGATCGGGATCCAGGTGGGTGCCACCTCTCCCCAGCCCCGGACCAGCCCGATGGTCAAGATGGAAATCGCTTCCGATAACACGCTGAGCCCGAGGACGTACGGGATGCTCACCCAATAGGGCGGCATGTCGAGATCATGAATCTGCCCCATCTCGAAGTGCAGGGCGAAGGGCAGCCGCCATAGGCACGACGGCAGCAGAAGCAGTGGCAGTGCGTAGGCCAGGCGCATGGCCCAGCGGGGAACGGGCCGCTCGGTATCGCTAACGGGCGGGGGCGTGTGAAAGATCTCCAGCTTCATGGCTTCATCCTCGTGAAACAGGCACAACTAGGGATCACCCCTACGGGCCGAACCGCTCCCCCGCGCGAACGGCGCTGTACTGACCAGCATCCCCCGCAAGGAGGAGTTTCGCCCTGAGTGGTGGACACGCTGATACTGGATCTGCTTGATCCGGAGGAAGCGAGAGACCGCCGATGGCGGTGAAGGACTACTCGGACGGGCACTGTCACGTTGGCTGACCGGTGGGATGATCTTTGGGTTGATCAACCTGGGAAGGGTCGTCCGTGAGGAGCGTGTCGCCGTCGTATAAGGGGCACCGGTACCCGGTCGAGGTCATCTCCCACTGTGTATGGCTGTAGTGTCGTTCCGCGAGGTCGAGGAGCTGACGCTCGAGCGCGGGGCCGCCGTCTCCTACGAGACGATCCGCCGCTGGTGCGGCAAGTTCGGGCAGACCTGGACAGCGTGTCGGCGGTGCGGTCGGGCACAACGTCGGTCCGTTCATGGGTCTCGGCGTCGATCACCACGTTGGCATAGTGGTGCCGCCGACGCAGGGCGAAGTCGTCGACGCTGATCACGCGGGGCACCCGCCCGGTGGGCAACGGGATGCTCAGCAGGGTGCGCAGGGCCGTGTGACGCGACAGGCCCACCGCGACTATCGCCGGCAGACGCGATCCAGCCCGGTCGGCCAACTCTGTGACCACGGCCTTGACCTGCCTGGTCAGACGGGCCGTGCGGCGCCGGTATCGCTCCAGCACCCCGGGCATCTGCTCACGGAAGGTCTGCCGGCAGCCGCGTGTAGGACACACCAGAGGCCGCACCCGCACATGGACCACCACCCGGCGGTCGTCCACCGGCACGTCGGCGACTGTCCGCCAGTGGCAGCCGTGCACCCGCCCCGTCGACGCCCCGCACACCGGACAGACCGCGGCCTCCTGCGGAGTCCGCGCCCGCACCACGATCCGCTCACCCTCGTCGGCCACCTCCTCGATGACCAGCGGCAACAGACCCGAAAACACCATCTGCACACACTCGTTGACGTCCTTCACACGAAGGCCAACGACCCGCACGACTCTCCGTCACCACCGAATGTGAGACAGGGCCGTTGATTAGACACTCCCCGTTCCGCTCGCCGAAGACTTGAACCCGTCCGGCTCCCAGGGCTGTCAGTGCGGGTGACTGCGGGAGCCGCTTGGGTGTGTCAATTTAACGGCTGATCTTGGTTGTTGAATGGTCAGTTGTTGCTCGGGGTCAGGCGGCCTTCGAAGGCGATCTGGAAGGCGTTCAGGGGTGCCTTCCAGCGCATGGTCCATCGCTTGCGGCCCTTCCCCGTCGGGTCCAGCGACATGAGCGCCATGTAGACGCACTTGAGGGCGGCGGCTTCGTTGGGGAAGTGGCCGCGGGCCCGGACGGCCTTGCGTATGCGGGCGTTCACGCTCTCGATCGCGTTCGTCGAGCAGATGACTTTGCGGATTTCGACGTCGAAGGAGAGGAAGGGAACGAACTCGGCCCAGGCGTCCGACCACAGCTTCACGATCGCCGGATACTTCCGGCCCCACGCTTCCTGGAACTCCAGGAACCGCTCCATCGCCGCGTCCTCGTTCGGCGCGGTGTAAACGGGCCGCAGCGCCTTGGCGATCTTGTCCCAGTCCTGGCGGGCCGCGTAGCGGAAGCTGTTGCGCAGGAGGTGGACCACGCAGGTCTGGACGACGGTGCGGGGCCAGACGGTCTCGACCGCCTCGAACAGGCCCTTGAGTCCGTCGCAGACGAGCATGAGGACGTCCTCGCAGCCGCGGTTCTTCAACTCGGTGAACACGTGCAGCCAGTACTTGGCGCCCTCGCCGCCGTCGCCGGCCCAGATCCCGAGGATGTCGCGGGTGCCGTCCACGGTCACCGCCATCACGACGTAGATGGGCCGGTTCGCGACCTGCCCGTCCCTGATCTTGACGTTGATAGCGTCCACGAACAGGACCGGGTAGACGCGGTCGAGGGGCCGGTTCTGCCATTCGGCCATACCGTCCATGACCTTGTCGGTGATGGTGGAGATGGTCTGTTTGGACACCTCGGCGCCGTAGACCTCGGCCAGGTGCGCGGAGATTTCCCCGTGGGTCAGGCCCTTCGCGGACAGCGACAGCACCATCTCGTCGACGCCGGTCAGACGCCGCTGCCGCTTCTTGACGATCTGCGGCTCGAAGCTGCCGGCGGTGTCCCGGGGCACCTTCACCTCGACCGGACCGACGTCGGTCAGCACGGTCTTGGCCCGAGTGCCGTTGCGGCTGTTGCCGCTGCCCCGGCCCGACGCGTCGTGCTTGTCGTAGCCGACGTGGCCGGTGATCTCGCCCTCCAGGGCGGACTCCAGCACCCGCTTGGTCAGCATCTGCAACAAGCCGCCCTCGCCGGTCAGCCGCAGCCCCTCGGACCGGGCGCGGTCCACGAGCATCGCGACCAACTGCTCATCCGACGCGGCCGGCACCGGCGTGGCCGCCGGCTTCTCCACAGACTCCTGCCCGACAACGGTCTCGGTCATCTCTGGCGTCTCCTTGATCATCAGATCCGCCGTTGATTAGACACTCCCAGCCGCTTCGAAGTGACAGCGGGAGTGAGCGGCGCGGCGGCCATAGAGGCGCAATCAGTTTGGATGGCTGTGCCTAAGGGCTTGCAGATCATTAACACGTCGTCTTGATCTTGTTGCTGAGCTCGTC
>NZ_JBHMCY010000087.1:0-30504 GCF_042430725.1 Streptomyces cinereospinus
TGCGCTCGATGGGGGTCCGGCTGTTGCGGACCTCCAGGCGCAGCATCTTGCGTCCCTCGGGTGCGACTGCGGACACGTGTGGTTCCTTTCGCCTGTGCGGCACCGCACCTCGGGCCGCGCTCGTGGGTCCGTGCGGTCTACGCCGCGAACTCACCGTCGGAACCGGCTCCTTCGAGACGGTCCTTGAGCGCGGTCAGGAAGCGTGCGGCGTCCGCGCCGTCGACCAGCCGGTGGTCGTACGACAGCGCGAGGTAGACCATGTCGCGCACGGCCACGGTGGTGCCCAGTTCGGCGCTCTCCTGGATGACGGGACGCTTGACGGTCGCCCCGATGCCCAGGATGGCGACCTGGGGCGGAGTGAGGATCGGCGTGTCGAACAGGGCGCCGCGGGAACCGGTGTTGGTGACGGTGAAGGTGGCCCCGGACAGCTCGTCGGGCGTGATCCGCTGCCCCCGGCTGCGGGCGGCGAGGTCGGCGATGCGCCGTGCGAGATGAGCGACGCCGAGGGCGCCCGCGTCGTGGATCACGGGGACCATCAGGCCCCGCTCGGTGTCCACCGCGACGCCGATGTGCTCGGCGTCGTGGTAGGTGATGGTGCCCGCCTCCATGTCGATGCTCGCGTTGAGGACGGGGTGGTCCTTGAGCGTGTCCACGGCAGCCTTCACGAAGAACGGCATCGGGGACAGCTTGACGCCCTCCCGGGCGGCGAACGCGTCCTTGACCCGGGCCCGCAGCCGCATGAGGGCCGTGACGTCCACCTCGACGACCGTGGTGAGCTGGGCCGAGTTCTGCAGCGCCCGGACCATGTTCTCGGCGATGACCTTGCGCATCCGGCTCAGCTTGACGGTCCGGCCCTGCGGTGACGAGGCGTCGGAGGTGGCGGACGAGGGGCGAGGCGCCGGCACGGGCGCCGGCGCCGGGACCGGGGCGGCGGGCGGCGCCGGGGCGGTGGGCGTGAGCGCGGGGGCCTGGGACGTCACGGCGGCGGGATCGGCGGTGACGGCGGCCGGGGCGGGAACGGCTGTGCCGATGACGGCGAGCGGGGCACCGACCTCGGCGACCTGGTCCTCGCCGACCAGAATGTCCAGGAGTACGCCCGTGACCGGGGCGGGGATCTCGGTGTCCACCTTGTCGGTGGACACCTCCAGCAGCGGCTCGTCCGCCGTCACGGCGTCACCGACGCTCTTGAGCCAGCGGGTGACGGTCCCCTCGGTCACGCTCTCGCCGAGCGTCGGCAGGACGACGGGGGTGCCGGCCGCCTCCTCCTCCTGCGCGGCGGAGGCCGGCGGGGCAGGGGCTGGTGCGGTGGAGACAGGCGCGGCGGGAGCCGGTACGGCGGGGGCAGGCGCACTGGGTGTCTGCGCGGCGGGGGCAGGCGCGGAGGGTGCCGGTGTGGTGGGTGTCTGTGCGGCAGGGGCCGGCGCGGCGGTGGCCTCGCCCGGTTCGGCGATGAGCCCCAGCAGGGCGCCGACCTCGGCGGTCTCGTCCTCGGCCACCGCGATCGACAGCAGGACTCCCGAGACGGGGGCCGGTATCTCGGTGTCGACCTTGTCGGTCGACACCTCCAGCAGGGGTTCGTCGGCTTCGACGTGCTCGCCCTCGGCCTTCAGCCAGCGGGTGACGGTGCCTTCGGTGACGCTCTCGCCGAGCGGGGGCAGGGTGACGGAGGCCGGCATGTCGTATGACTCCTTGCTGTGCGTGCGGTGGTACGTCTGCCCGGGGGCCGGTGGCGTGCGGCCCCCGGGCGGACGCGATCCGCGCGGGGCACCCGGGAATGTGTCCCGCGCGGAGGGGCGGCCGCCGAGGGTGTGCGGCGCGTGGCGCTGTTCAGCCGGTGTGTGTGAGGTGGCGGGTGTCGACGGGGGCGCCGGTCCGGGCGGCGAGGTCGGCGGGGGAGACGCCGGGAGCCGTCTCGACCAGCACCAGGCCGTGCTCGGTGACGTCGAGGACGCCGAGGTCGGTGACGATCCGGTCCACACAGGCACGGCCGGTGAGCGGCAGGGTGCACTCGCCGACGATCTTCGGCGTGCCGTCCTTGGCGGTGTGCTCCGTGAGCACGATGACGCGCCGGGCGCCGTGGACCAGGTCCATGGCGCCGCCCATGCCCTTGACCATCTTGCCGGGGATCATCCAGTTGGCCAGGTCGCCGAAGGCGGAGACCTGCATGGCGCCCAGCACGGCCGTGTCGAGGTGGCCGCCCCGGATCATGCCGAACGACAGCGCGGAGTCGAAGAACGAGGCGCCGGGCAGGACGGTGACGGTCTCCTTGCCCGCGTTGATCAGGTCCGGGTCGACCTCGTGCTCCGCCGGATAGGGGCCGGTGGCCAGGATGCCGTTCTCGGAGTGCAGGACCACGTGCACGTCCGGGGGCAGGTGATCGGGGATCAGGGTCGGCAGGCCGATACCGAGGTTGACGTACGAGCCGTCCTCGAGTTCCGCCGCCGCGCGGGCGGCCATCTGTGCGCGGGTCCAGGGCATCAGGATTCGACCGCCTCGCCGGTTGGGGGTTCGGCGACCGTGCGCCGTTCGATGGGTTTGACCGCCGCCTGTTCCGCGGTGAGCAGGACGACGCGCTGGACGAAGACGCCCGGCAGGTGGATCTCGTCGGGGTCGAGCCGGCCGGGTTCGACCAGCTCCTCGACCTCGGCGACGGTGATCCGGCCGGCCATCGCGACCAGCGGGTTGAAGTTGCGGGCCGACTTGTGGAAGACGAGGTTGCCGTACCGGTCCCCGCGAGCGGCGCGTACCAGGGCGAAGTCGCAGGTGATGCCCTCTTCCAGCACGTACTGCCGGCCGTCGAAGGCCCGTATCTCCTTGACGGGGGAGGCCACGGCGACACTGCCGTCGGGGCGGTGGCGCCACGGGATGCCGCCGTCGGCGACGGCGGTGCCCACCCCGGCGGGCGTGTAGAAGGCGGGGATCCCGCTGCCGCCGGCCCGCAGCCGTTCGGCCAGCGTGCCCTGGGGGACCAGCTCGACCTCCAGTTCGCCGGACAGGTACCTGCGGGCGAACTCCTTGTTCTCGCCCACGTAGGAGCCGGTGATACGGGCGATGCGGTCGGCGTCGAGCAGGACGCCGAGCCCCTGGCCGTCGGTGCCGCAGTTGTTCGACACCACCCGCAACCCGCCGGCGCCCTGGTCGTGGAGGGCTCCGATCAGCGTGGTGGGAACGCCGCAGAGGCCGAAGCCGCCCACCGCCACGGACGCTCCGTCCGGGATGTCCGCCACCGCTTCGGCGGCGGACGCGCATGCCTTGTCCATACGATCCTTCTCGTCCAGGCGATGTGTGCGTCGGGGCGTCACGGCGTGCCGTCGCCCGCGTGGGTCCGGACCGGAGCCGCCGGCGGAGTGCCGGCGCCGGAGCGCTGTCCGGAGCCGCCGGTGGTGGAGTTCTGTCCGAGTCCGCCGGCGGAGTGCCGTCCGGCGCGGCCGGCGGGCTGCTCACCGGAGCCCTCGGCGGACTGCTGTCCGGTGTCGTCCGCGTCGCGGTGCGCGGCGGGGATGACCAGGCCGATCCTGCCGCCCGGCGCCAGATGGCGGGACGACGGCTGGTGCGGCGGCTCCTTCCGCTGCTGCGGTGCCCGGGCGCCGGACCAGACGCGTTCCACGCCGCTCAGAGCTTTCATGGGGAGCTGTTCCTTTCGTACGTTCCGTACGTTTCGTCTCGGGGTGCCGGGAGCCCGCCGCGGGGCGGGAGTCCGTCAGTCCGTCAGGTCGAGGGCGGCGCGGACGATGCTGTCGGCGTCGATGCCGTGGTGGCGGTAGACGTCCTCCAGCGAGCCGGACTGGCCGAACCGCGTCACGCCCAGCGTGCTCAGCGGGACCTGGTGGATGTTCGCGAGGAAGGCCAGGGTGTGCGGGTGGCCGTCCAGGACGGTGACCAGCGGGGTGGCGCGCGCGGCCGGGAACGCCTGGTCCAGGATCCAGGTGTCGGCGTGGCCGTGCCCGGAGCGGGCGTCGAGGGCCTGGAAGAGCAGGCCGGGGCTGGTGACGCAGACGACGTCCGCCGCGATGCCCTGCTGCTGGAGGCGGTCGGCGGCCGTGAGCGCCTCGGTGACCATGGCGCCCATGGCGGCGATGGTCACCTGGGGGTGCTCGGCCCGGCGCAACGGGTAGGCACCGGCGACGACCTGGCGGCGGCGGCGTTCGCGGGCCGCCGGGTCCGCGGGCACCTGGGCCAGGCTCTGGTCGACCGGGCGGGTGGACAGCCGCAGGTAGGCGGAGCCGCCGTCCGGCCTGCCCAGCCGGGCCAGCGCGGCCAGCAGGGTCCACTCGGTGTCCAGGGCGAAGGCCGGCTCCCAGGTGGTGCAGCCGGGCTGCTCGATGCCGAGGGACGGGGTGGTGATGGACTGGTGGGCCCCGCCCTCGGGCGCCAGGGTGACGCCGGAGGGGGTGCCGACCAGGATGGACTGGCCGCCGGCGTAGATGCCGAAGGACCACGGCTCCAGGGCGCGTTGCACGAAGGGGTCGTAGAGCACGCCGATGGGCAGCAGCGGCCGGCCCCAGCGGCTCCAGGTGGCGCCGAGCTCGCCGAGCAGTCCGACGAGGTTGGTCTCGGCGATGCCGAGTTCGATGTGCTGGCCGGTCGGCTTCTCCCGCCAGTGCAGCAGGGTCTCGGCGTCGTCGTGGAACCAGTTGACCCGCTCGGTCGGAGCCCAGACGCCGACCTTGTTGACCCAGCCGCCGAGGTTGGTGCTGGAGCTGACGTCGGGGCTGACCGTGACGATCTGGCGGGCGGTCTCCGGAGCGGCGCGGGTCAGGTCGAGCAGGACCCGGCCGAGGGCGGCCTGCGTGGTCGCGGTGCCGGTGGGAGTGCGGCCGATGTCGGTGGGCACCGCCGGAGGCGGGGTGCTGCCGGCCGGGTCCCGGTGCAGCCGCGCCCCGGCCTCGGCGCACAGGCGTCCGGCCGGGGAGGCCGTGGGGAAGGCGTCCCACGGGCTGTCGGGGTCGGCGCCGATCCGGGCGGCCAGTTCCTCGATCTGGGCCTCGGTCAGCAGCGAGGAGTGGTTCTGCGGGTGGCCCTGGGTGGGCAGGCCGTACCCCTTGACCGTGTAGGCGAAGATCACGGTGGGGCGGTGGTCGTCGACGGAGGTGAACGCGTCGTCCAGCGCGGCCAGGTCGTGGCCCCCCAGGTTGCTCAGGGCCCGCCCCAGCGTGGCGTCGTCCAGCTGCTCCAGGAGCGCGGCGATCGGCGCGGCGTCGGAGCCGTCGCCGGGCAGGCGCCGGCGCAGTTCGTCGGCCGGGCAGCGCAGCAGCCGCTGGTACTCCGGGTTGGGCATCGCGTCGAGACGCCGGCGCAGCTCCGCGCCGCCGGGGCGGGCGAACAGCTCCTCCAACAGGCTGCCGTACTTCAGGGTGAGCACCTGCCAGCCGGCCGAGGCGAACATGCCCTGCAGCCGGTCCGCGGCGATGTCCGGCACGACACGGTCCAGGGACTGCCGGTTGAGGTCGACGATCCAGACCAGCTCGCCCAACTCGGCGACCTGCGGGTCCAGGACGGCTTCCCAGATCGCGCCCTCGTCCAGCTCGGCGTCGCCGACCAGCGCGTACTGCCGCCCCGCCGCGGTGCCGGGGTCGTCGCAGGCGTAGCGCCGGGCGATGGCGCCCCAGATGGTGGCGGTGGCGCCGATGCCGACCGAGCCGGTGGAGTAGTCGACCGGGTCCGGGTCCTTGGAGCGGCTCGGGTAGCTCTGCAGCCCGCCCCACTCGCGCAGGGTCGGCAGGTAGGCGGGGTCCAGGTTGCCCTGGAGGTAGTTGATGGCGTGCAGGACCGGTGACGCGTGCGGCTTGACGGACACCCGGTCCTGGGGGCGCAGGTGGCGGAACCACAGCGTGGTCATGATCGACACCATCGAGGCGCAGGAGGCCTGGTGGCCTCCGACCTTGAGGCCGCTGGGATTGGGACGCACCCGGTTGGCGTGGTGCACGATGGCGCTGGACAGCCACAGCACACGGTCCTCGACCTCGCGCAGCACCTCGAAGGAGCCGTGGAGGCCTGAGGAGCCGTCGTCGGTGGTCCGGGACGAGGCGGTGCGGACTGGGGCAGTGGTCATGGAAACGGACCTCCTCTAGACCTGCGCTCACGGCAGCGAGCCGCATGGTCGGGAAGCGAATGGGGAAAGGCGCCGGGCACGGCACGGAGGGAACTGCTCCGGCCGGGTGCGGAGGCCGGGTTGCGGCCGCGGTCGGGTCACCGTGCGAGCAGTCGTTGCAGGGGAGCACACCACCTGGCAAGAATGTGCGCAAGGCTTTGCGTGATAACAGTGCAGGATGCTCAAAATCCCCTCCCCACTCCCCGAGAAGGTGCGCATCGTGACCAACCCAGCGCGGATCGACTCCACGGACGCCCGGCTGCTGCTCGCGCTCGCCGCGCACCCCCGGGCCACGGCCGTCGCGCTCGCCGAGCAGACCGGGCTCAGCCGCAACACCGTCCAGACCCGGCTGACCGCGCTGGAACGCACCCGGGCCGTGGGGCCGTTCGAGCGCCGGGTCAGCCCCGCCGCGCTCGGCTATCCCCTGACGGCCTTCGTGACCACGCAGGTCGTCCAGCGGCGGCTGGACGAGGTCGCCGCCGCGCTCGCCGCCATCCCCGAGGTGCTCCAGGTGCACGGGCTGACGGGGGACAGCGACCTGCTGGTGCACGTCGTGGCCACCGACGCCGAGCACCTGTACCGCATCGCGGGCCAGATCCTGGACCATCCCGGCGTCGAGCGCACCAACACCGCGCTGGTGATGCGGCAGCTCGTCGACTACCGCATCGCCCCGCTGCTGCGCCGGACCGCCGCCGGGGTGGACAGGGGGGCAGAGCGTTGATATCCCTGATAACATGGCGAACCGGCGAGGCTTGTGAACGCTGCCCTGAAGGAGGGCCATCGTGGCTGGAGTGAGCACGACCGGTGTACGGCGCGTGCAGCCGCTGTCGGTGGTCGAGCAGGTAACGAAGGAGATCCGCCGGTCCATCCTCGCCGCCGACCTCCGTCCCGGCCAGGAGTTCTCCCTGCGGGAGATGGCCGGCCGGCTGGGCGTCAGCATCATTCCCGTCCGGGAGGCGCTGCGCCATCTGGAGGGCCAGGGGCTCGTCATCACGGCGCGCGGGAAGAGCGCCGTCGTCGCCCCGCTCAGCCACGACGACCTGAGCGCCGTCTACCGGCTCCGCCGGAGGATCGAGCCCGAGCTGGTCGGGCGGGCCTGCCTGCTGCTGACCGACAGTGATCACGCCCGGCTCGCCTCGCACCTGACCATCTTCGGTGACGAGCGGCTCGGCCTCGACGAGATCTACGAGGCCCATCACGAGTTCCACCTCGATCTGCTGCGCCCCGCCGCCACCGAGTGGGACCTGCGCATCCTGGGCATGCTCTGGCACGCGGCCGAGCGCTATGTCCGGCTCGCCTTCGGCAGCCGGGACAGCGACCCCGACGAACCCCGCAGACGGGAGGCCGCGCACGCCGTGCTCCTCGCCGCGGTCGCGGAGCGGGATCCCGGCCGGGCCGCTCAGGCGGTCCTGCACCACTTGGACGTGAACGAGCAGATCGCCCAGCAGGGCATAGCGGTCGTCGCCGACTGAACCCTTCCCTTTCGCCGGTCCCGGCGGCACACTCCTCTGGAGCGGTGCCGCCGTTTTCGTGTGCGCCCGTCTCCGGACCCGGGTTGGGCGCCGACGACACCTCGGCGTAACGTGCGAGGCGCCGAGAGCCGGGCGCGAGGCCGCCCGCGAGCCGCGGGGCCGTGGCGCCGACACCCGATCGACCACCGTCGTCAACGGGCCCGAAACCCCCGTCCGGTAAAAGAACTCGCTTCAGAGGGTTTCTGTTATCACATATCACCGCTACGGTGGTGCGCATCAGAGGCTCTCGAAGCACCAGAGCTCCGTCACCGCCGTTCGCGGCGCGTCCGACGTCAGAGTCCAGGGAGAGATCGCATGTCCGCGAGCCCCAAGTTCGCCCACGTCGTGTTCCAGACCGCCAAGCCGCAGGAGATGCGGGACTGGTACTGCACCGTCCTCGACGGTCATGTCGTCTACCAGGACGAGGCCCTCTCGTTCATCACGTTCGACGAGGAACACCACCGGGTGGCGCTCATCCACCCGCCCGTATCGCTCAAGCGCAGGACCCCGGACACGGCCGCGATGCACCACGTCGCGTACACGTTCGACTCCATCGACGACCTGCTCGACCGGTACGTCCTGCTGCGCGACAAGGGCGTCCAGCCCGCCGTGTGCATCGCGCACGGTGTCACCACCTCGATGTACTACCGCGACCCCGACGGGAACTTCGTGGAGATGCAGATCGACCGGTACGAGAAGCCGGACGACGCCACCGCCTACATGAAGGGCCCCGAGTACGCGGCCGACTCCGTCGGACCCGCCTTCGACCCGGAGGCGCTGCTCCAGGCCCGGCGCGACGGCGCCACGGTCGAGGAGCTCTCCGACCGCGCCTGGGCGCTCAAGTCGGACCTGCCCGACCCGATGACCGTGCTCATGGGCGACGGAAGCTGAAGGCACCGAACGGATGATGCGAGACCGACGGGCCGTCTCACCGACGGCCCTCCCGGCCGGTTCCTATGTCATGGGACTGACCCCGTTCGCCCGGAACGGCGACCTCGACGAGGGCGCCCTCCGCGAGCACGTGCAGTGGATGCTCCGCGAGAACGTCGGCTTCTGGCCGGCCAGCCCCGCCACGGGCGAGGGATCGCAGATGACCGACGAGGAGATCCTCCGGGTGGTGCAGGTCGCGGCCGAGGAGGCCGCGGGCCGCGCCCCGGTGGTCGCCGGCAACCGTGAGTTCCCGACCGCGGCCCAGAACATCCGCTTCGCCGCCGAGGCGCTGGACCGGGGCGCCGACGCGGTGCAGCTCTACCCGCCGACCCTCGGCCACTCGTTCGTGCCGAGCGTCCCGATGCTCCAGTGGTTCTACGACGAGGTGCTCTCGGCGGTCGACGCACCCGTCGTGCTGTCCAGCAACTTCATGACCGGCTTCGAGGTGCCGGCACCCGTCCTCGAACGTCTGGTCACCGACTACCCGCAGGTCATCGGGGTTTTCAAGCACCACCCGGACCAGCACAACGTGGCCGAGTTCGTGATGCGGTTCGCGCCGCTCACGACGGTGCTGACGATGACGCAGCGGCTGATGTTCTCCTTCGCCGCCGGAGCCACCGGCGAACTGGACAACCTGCAGAACGTGGCCCCCCGGCTGTGCCGCCGCCTCCATGACGCGCTGCACCGCGAGGACCTCGCCGAGGCGCAGGAGACCTACCGCACCGTGACCCGGCTGTGGAGCGGGATCTCCCGGTTCTCCGCCGAGTTCTCGGTTCCGAGGGTCGTCACCTACAAGGCGATGCTGCGCCTCCTGGGACTGCCCGGCGGGCATGCCCGCAAGCCGTACCTCGAACCGGGGGAGGACGCCCTGAGGGCGCTCGCCCAGATGATCGACACCGTCGGTCTGCGTGAGATCGAGGGGCTGAAGTGACACCGGTCCCCGCCCCGGCGGGACGCGGACACGGCCGGCCCGACGAAAGGAACACACGATGAGGACCGAGAGGCGGAGCGTAGCGCCGCAGACCTTCCGGGACATGATGGCGGGCGTCTGCGCGCCGGTCACCGTGGTCACCACGATGAGCGACGGCACCCCGTCCGGCGCGACGGTGAGCTCCTTCGCCTCGCTGTCGTTGGACCCGCCGCTGGTGACCGTGGCCTTCGACCGCGGATCGCGGGTCCTGGAGCAGATCCTGGCCGAGCGGCGGTTCGGCGTGAACCTGCTCGGCCACGCCCAGGCCGACCTCGCGGTCCTGTTCGCCACGCGGAACGTGGACCGCTTCGCACAGATCGGCTGGCACCTGGACGACGGCCTGCCCCGGCTCGACGGCGCCGCCGGCTGGCTCGAATGCGACCTGCACGAGGCCGTCGAGGGCGGCGACCACCTGCTCCTGCTGGGGCACGTCGTCGGCGCGAGCCGGGCGGAGCTGCCGCCGCTCGTCTACGCGTACCGCACCTTCGGCACCCACTCCCACTACGACGAGCGCCGCCGCCCCGCGATCATCGACTCCATCGCCGCGCTGGCCCGCTGACGTCCCCTGACACGAGAAGGAACGCACCATGGCATCCGCAACCACCGAAGCGCCGATCACGGACGGCGAGCCCAGCACCGAGGAGATGGTGGCCCGGGTCAGGGGACTCCACCCCCTGCTGGAGAAGAACGCGGCGCGAGGGGAGCAGGACCGCCGCGTCGTGGAGGAGAGCATCCAGGCCCTCACCGAGGCCGGTATCTTCAAGATCGCCCAGCCCAGGCGCTACGGCGGTTACGAGATGTCGGTACGCACGCAGATCGAGGTCTCCGCGGCCGTCGCCGAGGCGGACGGAGGGACCGCGTGGGTGGTCACCCTCTGCAATCAGTGCGCCTGGATGGTCGGGCTCTTCCCGGAGCAGGCCCAGGACGACGTCTGGAAGACCAACCCCGACGCCAAGGTCTCCGGTGTCGTGACCCCGAGTTCGGAGTCGGTGAAGGTCGACGGCGGGTTCAAGGTCAACGGGCGCTGGTTCTACAACTCCGGTTCCTGGCACTCCGACTGGGCGGTGCTGGGCATGCCCGTCGTCGACGAGGCCGGCGAGGTGATCGACCACGGCATCGCCCTCATCCCGAGGACCGACCTCGACTTCCAGGAGACCTGGTTCGTGGCCGGGATGAAGTCCTCGGGCTCGAACTGCCTCATCGCCAAGGACGTGTTCGTCCCCGACCACCGCATCATCTCCGCGCCGAAGGCCTGGCAGGGCGAGGTCGCCACCGAGCACACCGACGAGGTGCTCTACCGCAGCGCCTTCACGCCGGTCCTGGCCCTGGGCATCGCCGCCCCGCAGCTCGGCATGGGGCGCAAGGTGCTGGAACTGGTGCAGGAGAAGGCCGCCGCGAAGCCGCTCACCTTCACCTTCTACGCGACGCAGGCGGAGTCGCCGGTCTTCCGGCACCAGATCGCGGAGGCCGCGATGCTGATCGACACGGCCCACCTGCACGCGTACCGCGCCGTCGACGCGATCGACCGGGCCGCACGAGAGGGCACCTTCCCCGACGACCTGATGCGCGCCCGCGCGCGGGCCGACGCCGGCTGGGTGGTCGAGAACGTCACCAAGGCCATCGACCTGCTCCTGTTCGCCCACGGCGCGGCCGGCTTCGCCGAGAACAACGTCATCCAACGGCACTGGCGCGACTCGGCGGTGGCGGCTCGGCACGCCTACATCGTCCCCGGGGTGAGCCTGGAGATGTACGGCACGGCCTTGCTCGCGAAGGACGGGAACATCACCCCGATGCTCTGAGGCCCGCCGCCTCAACGTGAACCTTCCGCGGGGTCCTCTACGGCCCTAACTGATATCACATATATCGCTATCACTTCTGGGGTGGCACCGGTCACGTCAGGCAGGAGAACTGATGCGGAGTACAGACGCACCCGGCCGCGGGACGGCCGAGCCGGGAACACCGCCGAGCGACTCGCACGGCCGCGAGGCGGTGGAGATCAGGGGACTGACCAAGCGCTTCGGGCGGGCGACCGTCCTCAGCGAGGTCGACCTGACCGTCGAGCCCGGCGAGATCCATGCCCTGGTGGGCCAGAACGGGTCGGGCAAGTCGACCCTGATCAAGATCCTCTCCGGGGTCCACACCGCCGACGCGGGGCAGATCCGGGTGGGAGGCCAGGTCCTGTCCAGCCCCGTACAGCCGGCCGCCCTGCGCGAGCACAGCCTCGCCTTCGTCCACCAGGACCTCGGTCTGGTCGACGACCTGACCGTGGTGGAGAACGTCCGCGTCGGCCAGTACCGGCCCGGCCGGGTCTCGCGCCGGATCGACTGGGCGCAGGAGCGCCGCCTGGCCGAGGAGACGTTCGCCCGGCTCAACGCGTCCATCCCGCTGGACGCCCGGCTGGGCTCGCTGCCGGCCGGGCAGCGCGCCGTCGTCGCGATCGCCCGGGCCGTGCAGGGCCGCCGCCCGGGCACCGGCTGCATCGTCTTCGACGAGTCGACGCAGTCACTGCCGCGCGAGACCCTGCCCGAGTTCTACGAGATCCTGCGGGCCATCGCCCGCTCCGGCACCGGCATCCTCATCGTCAGCCACCGCCTCGACGAGGTGATGAGCCTGGCGGACCGGGTGACGGTTCTCCGGGACGGGAAGATGGCCGCCGAGGGCGCCGCGGTGGCGGACCTCACCGAGGCCGAGCTGAGCCGGCTGATCCTCGGACGTGAGCTGGCGAGCGGCCGCATCGGCGCGGAGATCGACCCCGACAGTTACCAGCCGGAGATCGCCCTGGAGGCCTCCGGACTCGCCGGCGCGACGCTGAGCGAGCTCGACCTGCGCATCCACGGCGGCGAGGTCATCGGCATCACCGGTGCCGGCGACTGCGGCCTGGAGGAGGTCGAGGCGATCCTCGGCGGGATGAGCCAGAACTGCGGCGGCCGGCTGAAGGTGGGCGACCGCGAGTTCACCCTGCCGGTGCGCGACCGCGGCGCCCTGCACGAGGCGGGCCTGGCCGTCATCCCCCAGCACCGCATGCAGGACGGCCTGGCGGCCGACGTGAGCGCGGTGGCGAACGTGACCCTGCCCCGGGTGACCCGGCGCGGCCGCCTCTTCCTCGGCCGTGGCTGGCAGCACGAGGAATTCGAGAAGGCGGTCGCCACCTTCGGTATCACCCCGGCGCTGCCGAACTCCCCGGTCGCCTCCTTCAGCGGCGGCAACCAGCAGAAGATCCTGCTCTCCAAGTGGCTGCTGAACTCGCCGCAGGTGCTGGTGGCGTGCGAGCCGACGCAGGCCGTCGACGTCGGCGCCCGCCTGGACATCCTGCGGGCCCTGCGAGCCGCGGCCAACGAGGGCAGGGCCGTGGTGATCTGCTCGATCGAGGTGCAGGACCTGGCCGCCGTGTGCGACCGCGTGATCGTCCTGCGCCCCGGCCAGGGCCACCTCGAACTCGCCGACGACGTCAGCGCCGAAGCGATCACCAAGGCCACCTATGCCTGACCGACGACGCCGGTCGGCGGTGCACCACGAAGGAGACACAGCCATGACACCCAACGAAAGCGTGACGACCACCATGGACAAGCGGCCGACGGCCGCCGAGCCCGAAACCGGGAAGGCGCCCGGCCCCACCGGTCCGAGCCACGGCAAGAAGGTCGCCGGAGACCTGGCACGCCGGGGCAGCCTGATCGTCGTCTGGATCGCGCTGTTCATCGTTTTCGGTTCCCTCAGCCCCGACCAGTTCCTCACGGTCGGCACCCTTCAGACGATCTTCGGCTCGCAGCAGGCCCTGGTGTTCATCGCCCTCGGAGCCCTGTGCGCCTTCTCGGTCGGGGAGTTCGACTTCTCGGTGGCGGCGGTCGCCGGACTGTCCGCGACCATGGTCGCCGTACTCGTCAGCGAGCAGGGCCTCAACGTCTGGCTGGCGGCCCTCGTGGCCGTGGCGGTCGCGGTGGGCGTGGGAGCCTTCAACGCCCTGCTCATCATCAAGATCGGAATCAACCCCATCGTGACGACGCTGGGCGTGGCCACCCTCCTCACGGGTGTCTCCTCCAGGATCTCCAACGGAGGCAGCGTCTTCCTCGACAGCCCGGCGCTCTACGACGTGGCCGCGACCAACATCCTCGGGCTCCCGATCAGCTTCTACTACGGACTGGCCCTGGCCGCCGTCTTCACCTACGTCATGACGTCCACGCCGCTCGGCCGGCACATGCTCTTCGTCGGCTCCAACCGTTCCGTCGCCCGGCTCGCCATGGTGCGGGTCAACCGGATCCGCGTCGGCGCCTACCTCTCGTCGTCGTTCCTCTGCGGTGTCGGCGGCGTGCTGCTCGTCGGAACCGTCGGCGGGTTCGACCCGGCGAGCGCGTCCACCTACCTCCTGCCCGCGCTCTCGGCGACGTTCCTCGGCACGGCCGTCATCCAGCCGGGCCGGTTCAACCCCGCCGGCAGCATGATCGCCATCTACTTCCTGGCGACCGGCATCGTCGGGCTCCAGCTCCTGGGCTTCGCCGGCTGGATCAGCGATGTCTTCTACGGGTCGGCGCTCATCATCGCCATCGTCCTGTCCACGCTGTTCCGCCGTGATCGGCGTCAGTCCTGACCACCACGGCCGGCTGCCACCGCGTGGGTGGCGGTCACCCCGTCCCGCGTCTGCGAGGGAACCGAAAATGAACGAGACATCACGCCCGTCGAAGACGGGTCGCCCGCAGGGCCTTTCGAAGTGGGCACTGATCGCCGTCGCCGCCGTCACGGCCGCCGGTCTGAGCGCCTGCAGCGAGTCCGGAGCGGCCGACGAGCCGGCGCGCGGCCAGGCGAGCGGCGCGGGCGTCGAACACGCCAAGACCCGGATCGAGGAGCACCTGGACGCCCTGACCGAGATCGAGGCGCCGGGTGAGCAGATCTCCGGCCTCGAGAGGTTCAGGGGCCGCACCATCGCCTACGTCCCCATCACCCTGAAGGCGACGTACTTCCAGGCGGAACTGGAGCAGATCACCGCGGCCGCCAGGCCGCTGGGCATGAGGGTCCAGGTCTGCGACGCCCAGGCGCAGCCCACGGTGGCGACGCAGTGCATCAACCAGGCCGTCGCGGCCCGCTCGGCCGGCATCATCACGGACTCGGTCCCCTTCGCCCTGGCCCGCAACGCCTACGCCGCGGCCGTCCGGGCGGACATCCCGGTCGTCGCGTCCGACGTCTCGGACCCGGTGCCCGCGGACTGGGAGGAGCGCGTCGTCACCACCAACAACGGACAGGACGTGGGCGGCCGGCTGATGGCGGACGCGATCATCGCCGACTCCGGCGGCGACGCGAACGTCCTGTTCGTGAACACGACGTCGACCAGTACGACGAAGAGGTCGTCCGACGCGGTCCTGGACGAGTTCAAGACCCAGTGTCCCGGCTGCAAGGTCACCACGGCCGCCTGGGAGTCCTCCGCGGTCCAGAAGATCCCGACCACCGTGAGCGTCGCGCTCAACGCGGATCCGAGCATCGACTACGTGTACGCGAGCTACGACCAGCCGGCCAGCCCGCTCGTCATCCAGGGCATGCAGCTCTCCGGCCGGGCGGACAGGCTGAAGCTCGTCGGGTACGGATCGGACGTCACGGCGATGCAGCGGCTGGCGAGCGGCAGGCAGCTGGCGGACGTGGCGGTCGACCCGGCGCTCGTGGCGTGGAACAACACCGACCGCCTGCTGCGCATGATGTCGGGAGCGGAGGTTCCCGAGGAGTCCGCGTACACCATCCCGCGGCGCGTCTTCAACGAGAGCAACATCGACTCCGTGAACGGCAGCAGTGTCGAGGAGTTCAAGAACGGGGCGTGGTTCACCGACGGCTCGTTCCGTGAGACCTACGCGCGGCTGTGGGGCGCGAGCTGAGCCTCGGGCACCACCCACCACCACCGGCACACCACACCTGGAGACCCGAATGCCGAACACCCTCGCCGGGGGCACCTACGTCCTCGGCGGCGACCTCACCGTGACCCGGATGGGCTACGGCGCCATGCAGCTCACCGGCCCGCAGGCGTTCGGGCCGCCCGCCGACCGGGCCGCCGCCGTCGCGGTGGTCCGCGAGGCGGTCGAGCTGGGCATCACCCACATCGACACCAGTGACTACTACGGCCCGTACGTGACGAACGAGATCCTGCGCGAGGCACTGCACCCGTACCCGCCGGACCTCCACATCGTCACCAAGGTCGGCTTCGCGCGGGACGCCCAGGGCGGATGGCCGCAGGCGGCCGAGCCCGAGCAGCTGCGCCAGGCCGTGAAGGACAACCTGGCCCGCCTGGGCCTGGACCGCCTCGATGTCGTCAACCTCCGCATGGGCGGGCCGGACGAGTCGGTGACCACGCCGTTCACCGTCCTCGCGGAGTTGCGCGAGCAGGGGCTCATCCGGCATCTCGGGCTCAGTACCGTCTCCGCCGAGCAGGTCGCCGAGGCCCAGTCGATCGCGCCCGTGGTGTGTGTGCAGAATCTCTACAACATCGCGCACCGGGAGGACGACGACCTGATCGACCGTCTCGCCGAGCAGGGGATCGCCTACGTCCCCTACTTCCCCCTCGGTGGTTTCAGCCCGGTCCAGTCCGGCATCCTCGACGGTGTCGCGGCCCGCCTGGGTTCGACGCCCAGGGCCGTCGCGCTGGCCTGGCTGTTGCGGCGGTCGCCGAACATCCTGCTGATTCCGGGCACGTCCTCGGTCGCGCACCTGCGCGAGAACGTCCGCGGTGCCGCCGTGGACCTCCCGGACGACGCGGTCGCCGAGCTCGACGCCATCGCGGGGTGACGGCGGCGGGCGCTCCGCAGGAGCGCCCGTGCCGCCGGCCGGCCACGCACCACCAGCAGAGGAGAGACGAGCATGACCTTGACCCCCAAGTTCGCCCACGTCGTGTTCCAGACGTCCCAGCCCGACGCCATGCGTGAGTGGTACTGCGCGCTGCTCGGCGCCCACGTCGTCTACGAGGGGCACGGCCTGACCTTCATCACCTTCGACGACGAGCACCACCGCATCGCCCTGGCCCACATCCCCGACCTGGAACGCAAGTCGGCCAGGACGGCCCTGGTGAACCACGTCGCGTACACCTTCGACTCGCTGGACGACCTGCTGGACCGGTACCTGGAACTGCGGGAGAAGGGCATCGAGCCGTGGAAGCCGGTCCAGCACGGCGTGACGACCTCGCTGTACTACGAGGACCCGGACGGCAACCACGTGGAGATGCAGGTCGACAACTTCGCCACGGCCGACGAGGCCACCGCCTACATGCGGGGCCCGGAGTACGACGCCGACCCGATCGGGGTGCGTTACCGGCCCGAGCTGATGGTGGAGGCGCGGCGGGCCGGCGTACCGGCCGCCGAGCTGCAGACCCGGGCATGGGCGCTCAAGACCAGTCCCGAGCTGCCGCACCCGATGGCCGACTGACACGGCCGGCCGGGAGGGGCAAGGCCGGTGCGGAACCCGACCGGCTCAGCCATACTTGTTATCACATATATTTTCGACCGAGAGGGAAGCCCATGCGGATCGTCAACGTCGCGGGCAGGCTGGGCCTGCTGACCGACGAGGGAGTGGTCGACGTCGCCGAGGCGAGCAACGGCCTGTTCTCCCCGGACGTCCAGGCCGTCTACGAGCGCTGGCCCCAGTTCCGCGCCTGGGCGGCGGCGGGAACGGGCGGCGCGCCCGCGCGGCCGCTGGACGAGACGCTGCTGGACTCACCGGTCCCGCGCCCCGGACAGGTCTTCGCGATCGGGCTCAACTACCTCGACCACGCCGAGGAGGCGGGACTGGAGACGTCCCCCGACTCCATGGTCGTGTTCACGAAGTTCCCGTCCTCGATCACGGGGCCGGTCGCCGAGGTGGAGCTGCCGCCCGGCTCGGTCGACTTCGAGGCCGAGCTGGTGGTCGTGATGGGCGCGCACGCCCACCGGATCGACGCGGCCGAGGCCTGGGACCGCGTGGCGGGCCTGACCGTGGGACAGGACCTCTCCGAGCGGGAGACGCAGCTGCGGCCGCCGACCCCCCAGTTCAGCATGGGGAAGTCCTTCCCCGGCTTCGCGCCCATGGGGCCGGCGCTCGTCTCCCCCGACGAGTTCGCCGACCCGGACGACCTCGCCATCGGCTGCACGCTCAACGGCACGTCGATGCAGCAGTCCCGCACCAAGCTCATGATCTTCCCGGTCGCCGAGATCATCGCGCGGCTGTCCGCGATCGTGACCCTGGCGCCCGGTGACGTCATCTTCACCGGCACGCCCGCCGGCATCGGCTTCGCCCGTGAGCCCAAGGTCCTGCTGGGGCCGGATGACGAACTCGTCACCAGCATCGAGGGCATCGGATCGATCCGTACGCGCTTCCGCGCCGGCTCCTGACGCCCTCTGCCCCCCGGCCCGTCCGTTTCCCGTCCCACCACATTCCGAAAGAGAACAGCACATGGAACAGAACTGCCTGATCTGCGGACTCGACGAGTCCGAGGAGTCCGACGTGGTCTTCCGCGACGACCTCTGGGCCGCGGAGATCGTCCCGTCCTACGACGTCCCCGGATGGTTCTTCCTGCGCGCCCGGCGCCACGCCGAGCGCATCACCGGGCTGGACGAGGCGGAACTGGAGACCTTCGGCCGCCGCGCCCGGGACCTGGTCGCCGCCGTCACCCAGGCCACCGGCGCGGAGGCCACGTACATCCTGATGTTCGGGGAGTCCTTCCCGCACTTCCACGCCCTGATCGCGGCCCGTACCGCCGACGTGCCCGCCGACCGCCGTGCCGGGGACATCCTCAAGCTGCGCACCGAGCGGGCCGACCTCGACGGGGCCAGGGCGCTGGTCCCGGCGGTCCGCGACGCCTACGCTCGACTGGCGTCGCAGGCGCTCGTCCCGTCCCAGAGCCTCCCGGTGGCGGGCGGCTGAGCCCACGGGGAAAGGGCAGCCGGAGCACGAGCCCCGGGTCGCCGGCTGCCCCGGCACAGCTCCGGGAGCCCGCGGTGAGCCAGACGCCGCCGCCGGGCAGTCCGCGTGGGGGAGAGTCCCCGACGCATCTCACTGGGGAGATCTCATGGCCCGTATCACCGTTCTCGGCGGCACCGGATACGCCGGTGGCGCCATCGCCCGGGAGGCCGCCGCGCGGGGCCACGACGTCGTCGCCTTCAGCCGCAGCGCCCCGGACGCCGACATCGCCGGCGTCGTCCCCGTCACGGGGTCCGCGCTGGTCCGCGCCGACCTCGAACGCGCCGTGGCGGGCGCCGAGGTGATCGTCGTCGCGCTGGCGCCGAGCGGGGAGCTGGAGGACGGCTTCCTGAAGCTGAACGAGGAGATCGCCGAGCTGGCCCGCGCCGCGGGCGCGCGCCTCGGCGTGGTCGGCGGCGCCGGCTCGCTGCTGGTCGCGCCCGGGGGGCCGAAGGTCTTCGAGGCGCCGGAGTTCCCCGAGCGGTTCCGGGGCTACGCACGCCTGAGCGACCAGATCCTCCAGACGCTCCGGGACAGCGACCCGGACCTGGACTGGTTCGTGCTGAGCCCGCCCCAGGGCTTCGGACACTACGCCCCCGGCGAGCCGACCGGGACGTTCCGCCTGGGCGGCGACGTCCTGCTGACCGACGCGGAGGGGAAGTCCCACATCTCGGGGGCCGACTTCGCCACGGCCTTCGTCAACGAGATCGAGCGCCCGGCACACCGCCGCGAGCGCTTCACGGTCGCCTACTGACCGAGCGGCCGAGGCTCCTGAGCCTGGCCCATTAGCCACATCTGTATCTAAGCTGCCCGTTATCACATATGCCCTACGTCACGGCCGGATCCGTTCGGAAGCGCGTGGGCGTTGTACGCCGGAGGTTCTCTTGATTCTGGTAACCGCTGCCGGCGGCCGCACCGGCCGCAGCCTGGTGAAAGCGCTCGCGCGCCTGGGAAAGCCCGTCCGTGCCGTGGACATCGCTCCCTCGGTGACCGCACTGCGCGATCACGGGGCGGACGAGGCCCTCGTGGCCGACCTGCTCGAACCCGGCGACCTGCGCAAGGCCATGGCGGGCGTCGAGTCCGTCATCCACATCGGCCCCCTGTTCCACCACCGTGAGGCGGACATCGGCCGCGCGGTCGTCGCGGAGGCGCGGCGGGCCGGCGTCGGGCACTTCGTGCAGTTCTCGGTGGTGCACCCGCAGATCGAGGCGCTCCTCAACCACCAGGCCAAGCTGGCCGTGGAGCGCGCCGTGGTCCAGTCGCCGATCCCGTTCACGATTCTCCAGCCGATGCACTACCTGCAGAACATCGACGTCGCCGCGACCGTCCGCTCGGGCGTCCACCGCAAGCCCTTCTCGCACGACACGCGGCTGGCGCAGGTGGACCTGGAGGACGTCACCGCCGTCGCGGCGCAGGTGGCCGGCGATCCCGGCCACCACTACGCGACCTACGAACTGTGCGGGTCCGACTACGTGAACGGCCACGAGATCGCGGCCGTGATCGCGGAGGTGTCCGGACGGCCCATCACGACCGAGCTCCAGCCGATCAGCGACTTCGCGAGCAGCGAGCGCCAGACGCGCGAGGAGGACGAGTTCCCCTACGACGCCATGTACCGGCTGTGGGGCCACTACAGCCGCTACGGCATCACGGGCAACCCGAACGTGCTCGGCTGGCTGCTCGGCCGCCCGCCGACCACGCTGCGCGAGTACGTGGTGCGTGAACTGGAGGCGGCGGCCCAGGCCGGCTGACCGCCCGCGACGACCCACCGGCCCGGCGACGGACCGCCCGCCCCGCCTTGCAGACACCGCGCGCCCCAGCGGCGCGCTGATATCCGAGGGAAACGCATGACCACGTCGATCGAAACCCATCCCCTCACCGCCCAGCCGGATGTGGCCGAGCTCGTCGCCCGCGCCACCAAGCTGCAACCCCTGCTGCGCAAGAACTCGGCGCAGGGCGAGCAGGACCGGCGCGTGGTGGAAGAGAGCATCCAGGCCCTCCAGGAGGAGGGGCTCTTCAAGATCCTTCAGCCCAGGCGCTACGGCGGGCACGAGGCGTCGATGCGCGCCCTGGTCGACGTCTCCGCCGCCGTGGGCGAGGCCGACGGCGGCACGGCCTGGGTGGTCTCCCTGCTCAACTCCGGTGCCTGGCTGGCGAGCTGTTTCCCCAAGCAGGCGCAGGACGACGTCTGGGGGACCAATCCCAGGGCGCTGGTGTCGGGCGTGTTCTCGCCGCGCGTGGAGTCGCGGAAGGTGGACGGCGGCTACCGGGTCACCGGCAAGTGGTTCTACAACTCCGGTTCCTGGCACGCCGACTGGGCCGTGCTCAGCATTCCCGTCACCGACGAGGCCGGCGAGGTCGTCGACATGGCCATGGCCCTGGTGCCGCGCACCGACCTCGACCTGGAGGACACCTGGTTCGTCGCCGGCATGCGCGCCTCGGGCTCCAACTGCCTGATCGCCACCGACGTCTTCGTACCCGAGCACCGGATCATGTCGGTGGGCCCGGCGATCGAGGGCGACTTCCCCACCGAGTTCACCGACGAGCTCCTCTACCGCTCGCCCCTCGGGCCGTTCTTCGCCGTGGGCATGGTCGGGCCGCAGCTCGGCCTCGGGCGGGCGGCGCTGGCGATCGTGAAGGAGAAGGCGGCGACCAAGGGCGTCACCAACACCGTCTACACGCGCCAGGCCGACTCGGTGGCCTTCCAGATCCAGCTGGCGCAGGCCACCATGCACCTCGACACCGCCCACTTCCACGCCCACCGCGTCACCGAGGACATGGACAGGGCCGCCGCCGAGGGACGCAAGCTGGAGTTCCAGGACCGGGCGCGGATCCGCGCGGACATCGGCTGGGCGATCGAGAACGTCGTGAAGGCGATCGACATCCTGCTGTACGCGCACGGCTCCGGCAGCTTCGCCGAGGTCAACCCGTTGCAGCGGATCTGGCGCGACTCCGAGGTCGCCTCCCGGCACGCGGGCATCCTGCCGATGGTCTGCTACGAGATCTACGGCAAGGCGCTCGTCGGCTCGGAGGAGCGGATCACTCCCATGATCTAGGCGGCGGTCCCGGGCGGGGAGGCCGGCGGCCCGTACGGCGTCCCCGCTCCCGAGGGCCCCGGAGGGGACGGCGGACGTCCGGCCGGACCCGGTCGTGCGCCAGGGCCCGTCGTGTGGATCGGGTCGGCCGGCGGAGACTGCGCATCTCGGCCGACCCGGGCGGGCCCCGCGACGCCGGCGTGATCCACACGGCAGGCCGGGCCCTGGTCTAGGTGCCGGTCGCGCCCGGTTCGTCGGCCAGCGCGCGCAGTGCCGCCGCCTCGTTGCGGGTGAGGTGCACGAGCACGGCCTCCGAGACGGCCTCGGGATCGCGCCGCCGGAACGTGTCGATGAGGCCCTCGTGGGCGTGCTGGCGGCGCGACTTGTCCTGCGGGTCGGGGTCCAGCTTGCTGAAGCCGATCCGGATGTAGCGCTCGGCGGCCCGCCACAGCGAGTTCAGCACGCGCATGTCCCACGCGGTCGCCGCCGGGGCGAGCAGCGCGGCGTGGAAGGCGTGATGCGCGTCGTAGACGGTCTGGATGGTGTGCCGCTCGTGTCCGAAGTCCTCCGCCTGGGCCTGGAGCCGGTCGAGCGCGGCGTCGGTGATCTGGACGCTGGACCGGGCCGCGAGGTCGGGTTCGAGGTTGCGGCGCAGCCGGTAGATGCCCTGGAGGTCTTCCAGATGGAGCGGTGCCACGCAGGCGCTCCGGCCCGGCCGGGTGATCACGAGCCCTTCGCCTTCGAGATTGCGCACGGCTTCCCGTACCGGGATGAAACTGACGTCGAGCATGGCCGCGATCTTCCGCAGCGAGAAGGTCTCACCGGGCGCGAGGTCCCCCGAGACGATCGAGCGCCGCAGCTCGGTGGTGACCAGCTCCGGGATCGAGCGGGAGTCGATCGGCTGGAGGGGGCGTTTCATGTCTGCTTCCGCCTTCGCGCTCGGTTGTCACAGCGGGATGCCTGTCAGAAGGCAGGCCTCCGCAATATGATATAACAACGCACTTCGCGAGGTGAGGGGTTCCTGTGCCATCTGCCACTCCTCCCGCACCCTCGCTCTCCGGCCCACCGCACCGAGTCGGCCCAGGGCCCGGATTCCACCGGCGGCCGCACGCGCGCCCCTTCGTCAACCCCTGAGGAACAGCAATGTCCAGTACCGCACGTCCCGTCCTGCAGATCCACATCGGAAGCACGCGGCCCAACCGGATAGGGCCCGCCTTCGCCACCTGGTTCGCCGACCTCGCCGAGCAGCACGCGACGTTCGAGGTCGAAGTGGTCGACCTCGCCGAGGTCGGCCTGCCGCTGCTGGACGAGCCGAACCACCCGAGGCTGCGGCAGTACGTCCACCAGCACACCCTCGACTGGAGCGCGACCGTGGAGCGCGCCGACGCCTTCGTCCTGGTGACCCCGGAGTACAACTACGGGTACAGCGCCGTCACCAAGAACGCGCTGGACTACCTCTGCCACGAGTGGGCGGACAAGGCCGTCGGCTTCGTCAGCTACGGCGGCGTCGGCGCCGGCACCCGGGCGGTCCAGCAGCTCAAGCAGGTGGTGACCACACTGCGGATGGTGCCGGTGCTGGAGGCGGTCAACATCCCCTTCGCCATGCACAAGGTCACCGACGAGGGCGAGGCCATGAAGGACGCCGGCCTGGACCAGGCCGCGGTACTCATGCTCGACGAACTGGCCCGGATGACGGCGAAGCTGCGCCCCGCCAACTGACCCTCCGGAAAGGAGCAGCACATGGAAACCGCACCCGCAGAGGACGGCGCAGGAAGAACGAACCGGGCCAGCGGCGGTGAGGACGCCTCGCTGGTCACCCAGGTCGTCCTCAGTGAGCGTCAGGGACGGGACCGGGGCTGGTGGGACCTGATGGCGGAGCAGTACTGGCCGGACTCGAGGGTCCGCCTCAGCTGGTACGACGGTGACGGCGCCGGTTTCGTCACGGGATCCAGGGCGATGGCCGAGCGCGGCGCCGTGGCCACCCACCACGTCTTCGCGCCGGTCGTCCACGTGCGCGGCGCCAAGGCGCACGCCGAGGCGTCCGTGGCGATGCGGATCCAGGTCGAGGTCGGCGGGGTGACCGGCGACCTCGTCTGCCACAGCCGCCTGAACTACCGCCTGGAGCGGCGGGACGACCTCTGGAAGATCCTGTCGCTCGACGCCGTCTACGAGTACTGCACCCTCACCCCGTCGGTGCCCGGCCAGATCATCGAGGTGCCCCCGGAGGAGCTGGCCGGGCACCGGCCGAGCTACGCGGTGCTCGCCTGGAACATCGCGCGGGAGGGCCGCTCACCCAGCACCGACGAGCTCGGTGACGACCGCCCCGAGGAACTGGCCGCCTTCTACGCCGCGATCCGGGAGTGGCTGAACTCCGGCTGACGGCGGCAGCCGAGTCTCCGACGGCCTTTCCTGGCAACCGCGTTGCCAGGAAAGGCCGCAGCCGGCCCGCGTCCACGGCGCGGGACGCACTCGCCGCTGTCCCCCTCTCATCTCCCGGAGTAATCATGCTGTCACCCACTCACGAGCTCCTCGGTCTCCGTACGCTCGCCGTCCTTCCGCCCGTCCTGTTCACCCCCTCCCTGATCTCCTTCGCGGTCGCCCCGGGGGTGGTGGCGGTCGAGTACACGGGCATCCTGTTCCACCTGGCCATCATGTTCGTCGTCGCGCGCCTGCCCGCCCCTGGCTGGGCGAAGGCCGCCGGGTACGGATGGCTCGCCCTCGACGTCCTGTCGGCGATCATGACGATCAACGAGGTGCCGCACGACCTGGCCTGGGCGGTCCGGCTGGGCGGCCATGTCATGGCCGGCATGTGGTTCGTCACCGCGTCCCTGCTGGCTCCGCCCAGGAGCGTCCGCGTCGTCGGGGTGGTGCTGGGCTGCTGGCTGGCCCTGTTCAGCTTCCTCGGCAACGTCCTGCCGAAGGAGTTCCTCTACCCGAGTGGCATCCTGGTGCCCGTCTGGTTCCTGTTGATCGCCTGGAAGCACAGGGCCTTCGCCGCGGGGGCACCCGCCGTCAGCCCTCGTCCGGCGTGACCGGCGGGCTTCGGTCCGCAGCCGGCCGGCTGCGGACCGAAGCCCGCCGCCGCGTACGGCAGCGTAGTACTCCCGATACCAGGACGAGGCTTCCCTGGTACCCCTCCGTCCCCCGAGGCAGAGTCGATGCCATGACCATTTCCCTGATCACCGGTGCCAACAAGGGCCTGGGACTCGAAACCGCCCGTCAGCTCGTCGCCGCGGGCCACACGGTCTACACCGCCGCGCGCAACGCGGACAACGCGGAGCGGGCCGCGAAGGAGGTGGGCGGCCTGCCGCTGGTGCTGGACGTCACCGACGACGCCTCCGTGCACGCCGCCGCGCTGCGCGTCGCGGAGGAGCACGGCGTGCTGGACGTCCTCGTCAACAACGCGGGCATCAACGGGGGAGGGCCCAAGCCGCTCGGCGAGTGCACCGGGGCCGACGTGGCCGCCGTCCTGGACACCAACGTCGTCGGCATCGTCCGCGTCCTGCACGCCTTCCTCCCCCTGCTGGAACTCAGCGAGAACGGCACGGTGGTCAACGTCGGCAGCGGCCTGGGCTCCTTCGGGCGCGTCCACGACCCCGAGCGGGCCGAGTCCCGGGTGCCGAGCCTGTTGCCGTACCCGGTCTCCAAGGCGGCGGTCTCCATGCTGACCGTGCAGTACGCGCGGGCCTACCCCGGGCTGCGGATCAACGTCGTGGACCCGGGGCCGACCGCCACCGACCTCAACCGGCACCAGGGTTTCCAGACCGTCGAGCAGGGCGCCGCCCCCATCGTCCGGGCGGCACTCCTCGGTCCGGAGGGTCCCACGGGCGCCTTCCTCGACGGCGCGGGCGTCAGCCCCTGGTGACCACCGGCCCGGCGGGGAGATGAGCCGGGCCGGGTGGCTCCGCGGCGGCCGGTCAGGCGCCGGGGACGTACTCGATGCCGCCGACCCAGACACGCCGGACGGCGCGGGTGGCGCGGATGTCGGCGAGCGGGTCGCCGTCGATCAGGACGAGATCGGCGCGGTACCCGGGACGCACGACCCCGCGGTCGCGGAGGCCGAACGCCTGCGCGGTCAGCGAGGTCGCGGACCGCAGGGCCTCCACCGGAGTGAGCCCGGCCCGGACGAGCAGCTCCAGCTCGTGGTGGAAGCTGACGCCGTACGCCGGCTGCACCGGGATGCCGGGGGTGTGGTTGGCGTCCGTCCCGGCCAGGATCCGCGCCCCGGCCCGGCGCAGCGCGGCGACGCTGCCCTCGGCGGCCGCGTAGTCCATGCCCGGGATGCCGAGGGCGGCGAACCCCTCCATCATCGTCAGCGTCGGCACGGCGACCTGGCCGCCCGAGGCGTAGCGGGCCGCGACCGCGGGAGGCAGCGGGCTGTCGAGCGGCACGTGGTGGGTCATGTCGGCCCCGGCGGCCAGGGCCCGCTCCGCCATGGCCGCGGAGGTCGCGTGGGCCATGACGAGCCTGCCCCGCGCGTGCGCCGCCTTGGTCACGGCCTCGACCGTCTCCTGGCTCAGCCCCGGCTCGTCCACGATGATCTTGATGTAGTCGGAGCCCTCGGCGATCCGGGCCTGCACGAACCGGGTCGCCTGTTCCGGGCCGGTCAGCACTCCGTCCGCCGGGAACGTCGGCACCTGGCTCTGCGGGCTCCCGGGCGCGACGGCCGGGGTGCCCGCGCTGCGCACGTCCGTCAGACCGGCACGTCCGCGCAGCGACGCGACCACCGAGGGCGGGAAGCAGGCCATGTCCAGGCCGGTGGTGACCCCGAAGCGGGTCAGCTGCCGCAGGGTGTCGAGGTTCTCCAGGTGGATGTGCGCGTCGATGAGGCCGGGCAGCAGGATCGCGCCCCCGCAGTCGATCCTCCGGGCGCCGACGGCGCTGACCCCGATCAGTCCGCCGTCGATGACCACGGTGCGCGGCGCCGTCAGCCCGCTGCCGTCGAAGACGCGGACGTTGGTGAGGGCGACCCGGTCGCCGGTGGTGCTCTCCTGCGCGTGGGCGGCGGCGGGCGCCGCCAGCGCGGACACGCCGACGGCGGCCATCCCGGCCGCCGCGGCGCCTTTCAGGAAGTCACGCCGGTCGCTGTCGCTGAAGCACATCGTGAGGTGCCTTTCTGCTGTGGGGTGTCCTGGGAAGGAGCAGGGCGGTGCCGCCCCGTCGTGTACTGCCTGGTGCCGGTCAGGTGAAGCGGGGGAAGAGGCGTGTCGCGTTGGTGCGCTCGACTCCGGTCAGCTGTGGGGCGGTGAAGCCCTGGAACGCCGTGGTTGCGGATGTTGCGCTCCACCGTCGCCTCCGGGGCGGCGGGCCAGTCGGTGCCGAACAGCACGTGCGTGGCGTCGGTGACCTGGAGGGTGGGCAGCAGCGAGTGCGCGGAGCCCGCGAGCGCGGTGTCGTAGTACAGGCGGCGCAGCACGTCCGCCACGTGTCCGGGGTCGATGGCGGCGTCCTCGGGCCCTCTCCCCATGGTGGTGTGTTCGGCGATCCGCCAGCCCAGACTCGGCAGCGCCCCGCCGCAGTGGGCGAGGATCAGCCGCAGGCGGGGGTACCGCTGGAACACCCCGGTGTACAGGGCGTTGACGATGTTGCGCGCGGTGTCGAAGGGGTATTCGCACACGGAACTGGGCCGGCCGAAGCCGAGTACGTCCACGTGCGGACAGTCGGTCGGGTGGAGGAAGACCGGTACCTCGCGCCGGTCGAGTTCGGCGAGGACCGGCTCGTAGAACGGCTGCCCGAAGTAGTGGCCGACGCTGTTGGAGGTCAGCATGACGCCGTCCAGGCCCAGGTCGTCCAGACCGTAGGCGATCTCCGCCAGCATGGTGTCGGGGCTGTCCAGCGGAACGGCCGCGAACGCGCCGAACCGCCCCGGGTACTTCGCGATCAGCTCGGCGTACTCGTGGTTGACGTCGCGGCAGAAACGGGTGGCGAAGCCGGGGTCGTCGCCGGTGCCGGCGAAGGGCCACGGGGCGGACAGGATCTGGGCGGCGATCTCGTGGCGGTCAATGAAGGCCAGGGCGCCTTCCGGGCTCCAGCCGGCGGGGATCCGGTACCCGCCGGCCAGGGTGAACCCGGAAGCGAACAGACGCTCGACGGTGCCGCCGAGGTAGTGGGCGTGGACGTCGATGCGGTGCCGGGTCATCGGTCGAGGATCCCGTTCCCCGCCGGGCGGTGGTCGTGAGCCGCACCGGCCCGCGTGTGACCGCTCAGCGTGTCGATGAGGGCGGGGGCGTCCTTCGGGGCCTCCTCGCCGAGCCAGCCGACGACCTGGTCCGGCCGGACCAGCGCGAGACGTGCGCCCGGCAGCCCGGCGTAGTCGCGGTCCGCCGACGAAGCGAGGTGGACCACGGTGAGCGGTACGCCGCGGGCGCGGGCGGCGTCCAAGAAGGGCTGCTCCTCGCCGCCGTGCCCGCGGACCAGGAGCGTCAAATGCTCACCGAGCACGTCGTACAGGGAGCGGCCGTCCGGCAGGAACGCATGCGGCAGCCGGGCACCGACCAGCGGCCCCCGCGCCGTCGCGTCCTCGCCGGGGAGGATCGGCGAGGCGGCGATCCGCAGCCCGAGGACCAGTTCCAGCGAGTGGAACTCCGCCTTCTTGGTCTCCTGGATGCGCGCCGCCGCCGCCTGCCGGGCGTCGGCCCCCGCCTGGTCGTCCTGGTCGAGACCGTCGGCCAGCAACTCGGTGGAGAGCACCCGCATGTTGGCGGTCGCTTCGCTGATGACCCGTTCCTGCACGGGGCGGCGCTCGGCCTCGTAGCTGTCGAGCAGCTCCGGCCCGCCCCAGCCGGCGAGTACGGCCGCGAGCTTCCACCCCAGGTCGACGGCGTCGCCGAGCCCGGTGTTCAGCCCGTGCCCGCCGAACGGCGGATTGAGGTGCGCGGCGTCGCCGGCGAGGAACACCCGGCCGTTGCGCATGCGGTCGACGATCTGCATCCGGGCGGTCCACGGGTCGGTGGAGAGCACCCGGGCCTCCACCGGGCGGCCCGCGACCCCCTCGATGACGTCGAGTGCCGTGCGCTCCCCGGTCTCCCGGTCGACGCCGTAGGCGATCGCCCACCAGGTGCCCGTGCGGTCCAGGGGACCGACCAGCGCGGGCGCGGCCGCATTGACGACCCAGTACTGCACGGCCGGCCCATGGCGTACGTGGTCCCACAGGCCGGGGCTTTCGAAGACGAAGCCGAAGTTCGGGCGCAGCGCCTGCTCCCCGACGTAGCGGGAGCCGATCTGGTCGCGCACGGTGCTGCGCGGGCCGTCGCATCCGATCACGTAGTCGGCGGTGACCACGCTGCGGTTCCCGGAGCCGTCCTCGACGGTGACGGTCACCAGGTCGTCGTCCTGGTCGACGGCGACGACGCGGGAGCCGAGCACGAGCCGGCACCCGGCGAGCTCGCCCACGGCCTCGCGCAGGAGTTCCTCCAGGACGTACTGCGGTGCCTGCTGGCCGGTCTCCGCGAAGCGGTCGCCCTCGGGGACGAGCCCCAGCACGCCGGTGAAGCGGGACAGCTCGTGTCCGGCCAGCGACGTGCAGAAGACCACGTCCTGGGACCACGAGGTGGGAAGCGGCGCCCGCTGCCGGAGCCGGTCGGCCAGACCCCAGCGGCGCAGGTGCTCCATCGTGCGCACGTTGAGCGTCTTGCACCGTGGGCGGGCCCGCGAGACGGTCGACCGTGGTTCGACGACCAGGCAGTCGACGCCACGCCGTCCGAGTTCGACCGCGGCCGCCAGGCCGACCGGTCCGCCCCCGGCGACGAGGACCTGGACCCTGCGGGGGAGCCGCTCGTTCTCCATGATGTGCATCAGTTCCCGTTCTCGGCTTCGTGTCGTGCGGCGGCCCAGACCGCGCACTCCTCGGCGAACGCGAGCTGACGCAGATGCGTGGCGATGCCGAGCGTGTGGTGGTCGAGACAGTGGCCGGTGCCGCGGGCGACCTGCGCGTCGACGAAGGGCGCCGAGGTGAACAGGGCCGCGAACCGGGCGACGTTCTCCGGGGTGCTGTCCCACAGGGCGTCGAACTCGGCGAGCGCGTTGTGCACGGGGACGCGCACCCGGGGCGCGACGGCCGGCAGGTGCTCCCTCGGCCATGCGGGCGCCTGCGCCAATTCCCGCACGGGCACGGGTGCGTAGGTGTCGTGCGCCTGGCGCCGCGCTTCGGCGGTGTGGGTGTGGGCGGGCCCGAACATCACGTGGTCCCGCTCCTCGTAGGGCAGGTCCACCGTGTCGTCGGGCGGGAGGGAGCCGAGTGCCTCGGCCGCGCCGCCGGGCGGGATGACGGCGCCCATCCCGGTCGCCGAGACACCGATCAGCGGCAGCTCGGGGGAGTGTGCGGCGATCATCAAGGCGATCATCCCGCCGATCGAGTGGCCGACCAGGAACACCCGGTCGGCCCCGCGGCGCGCGGCTGCCTGGGCGACGGCGCCGCTCAGCAGCTCCGCGTGCCGGGTGAAGGTGTTGCTCTCCGGTGCGAGCGGCGTGCTGCCGCCGTAGCCCGGGCGGTCGAAGGCCACCACCGGGTAGCCGTGGGCGGCGGCGACGTCGAGGAACGACCCCCCGGGGCCACCCGCGACGTCGAAGTAGTGCGCCGTGTAGGTACCGCCGTGGAGGGCGGCGATCAACGGCTTGCCGCTCGGTTCGGCGGGCTCCGCGGTGATCGCGGTGATCTTGTGTCCGTCGACGTCGAGGGTCAGAACGTCGCGCTCTCGGGCCATCTGTGGCCTCCTGCCGGGTAGGGGTCGGCGTGCCGTACGGGAGACGGCGGGCGGGATCCGGGGTCGCCGCTCGACGGGTGGGCCGCGTCGAGGCGGTGGTGCGGGCCCCGGGCGTCGTCGCCGCCGGGGCAGAGTGGGGGGTGTGCGATATGTAATAACAGCTGGGAGTGGCAGCGGCAAGGCTCTGGTCGGTTTTCCAAGATCCGGGAGTGCACGAGGACCGGGGCGAGGGAGGGCGGATCCGTCCGCCGGAGAGGTCCGTCCTCCCTCGCCTCATCCGCCGAGTGGTGCGTAGTCCTGGGTGATCTGCTTGTGCTCCAGGAAGTCCTCGATGGAGGCGAGTCCGCCGAGCCGGCCCACGCCGCTGGAC
>NZ_JBHMCY010000088.1:0-29225 GCF_042430725.1 Streptomyces cinereospinus
GTACCCGTTCCCAGCCGGGTCCGCGACAAGATCGCGAAGTCAGACTGGAGTATTAGCGCGTGAAGAAGGAGCCGCTTCGCGGCGCGACCACTCGCAGGGCGGCGTTGCCGCCGAACAGCAAGAGGAGCACGCGGAAGGTCGCCGGTTCGACCCCGGCCCCAGCCACCGCGGAAACCCCCGTCGAGATCATCGGCGGGGGTTTCGCGTTGACCGCGGGCGGCCGGCCGAGCCGTCGCAAGGGCTCCGCGGGCACCCCGCAGACGCCCCCAGGCGTTCCACGGGCACCCCACCGGCCCCCGGGCGTCCCGCGGGCAACCCCCCGCAGCCTCCTCCACTCGGCCCCCATCCGCCGCCCACTCGGCCCCCACCCGTCCCGCCCCCGGACGAAATCGTTCGCCACGCATTTCCCGAGGATGAGATCCTGGAGGCCGTATGTCTACGCAGCCTGCCCTCGCCCCCCGCCTCACCGACCTCTCCCTGCGCGACGCGCACCGTCTCGGCCGCAGGCTCGAAGGCGCACGCAAGATCCGCAAGCCGGAGGCCCGCGCCGCCGTCCTCGCCGAGATCGAGGCGGAGGTCGAGAAGGCCGAGGCGCGGATGGCCGAGCGCCGGGCGCGCGTACCCGCCGTCACCTACCCCCCGCAGCTGCCGGTCAGCCAGAAGAAGGACGAGATCGCCGACGCGATCCGCGACCACCAGGTCGTGATCGTCGCCGGTGAGACCGGCTCCGGCAAGACCACGCAGATCCCCAAGATCTGCATGGAGCTCGGCCGGGGCGTCCGCGGCATGATCGGCCACACCCAGCCCCGCCGGATCGCCGCCCGCACGGTCGCCGAGCGGGTGGCGCAGGAGCTGGACACCCCGCTCGGCGAGACCGTCGGATGGAAGGTCCGCTTCACCGACCAGGTGAACCCGGACGCCACCTTCGTCAAGCTGATGACCGACGGCATCCTGCTCGCCGAGATCCAGACCGACCGCGAGCTGCGCGCCTACGACACGATCATCATCGACGAGGCCCACGAGCGCTCCCTCAACATCGACTTCCTGCTCGGCTACCTCGCCCAGCTGCTGCCCCGGCGCCCCGACCTCAAGGTCGTCATCACCTCGGCGACCATCGACCCCGAGCGCTTCTCCCGGCATTTCGGCGACGCCCCGATCATCGAGGTCAGCGGACGGACGTACCCCGTCGAGGTGCGCTACCGGCCCCTGCTCGAAGAGGACTCCGACGACGCCGACCGCGACCAGATCACCGCGATCATCGACGCCGTGGAGGAGCTCCAGCAGGAGGGCCGGGGCGACATCCTGGTCTTCCTCTCCGGCGAACGCGAGATCCGGGACACCGCGGACGCCCTCACCAGGAAGCAGTACCGCGCCACCGAGATCCTCCCCCTCTACGCCCGCCTCTCGCACGCCGAGCAGCACCGCGTCTTCCAGCCGCACACCGGACGCAGGATCGTTCTGGCGACCAACGTCGCCGAGACGTCCCTCACCGTCCCGGGCATCAAGTACGTCATCGACCCCGGCTTCGCCCGGATCTCCCGCTACAGCCACCGCACCAAGGTGCAGCGCCTGCCCATCGAGCCGGTCTCCCAGGCCAGCGCCAACCAGCGCAAGGGCCGCTGCGGCCGGACCAGCGACGGCATCTGCATCCGCCTGTACAGCGAGGAGGACTTCCTCGCCCGGCCGGAGTTCACGGACGCGGAGGTCCTGCGGACGAACCTGGCGAGCGTCATCCTGCAGATGACCGCCGCCGGCCTCGGCGACATCGAGAAGTTCCCCTTCATCGACCCGCCGGACCACCGCAACATCCGCGACGGCGTCCAGCTGCTCCAGGAGCTCGGCGCGCTGGACCCCGCCCAGAAGGACCCGCGCAAGCGCCTCACGGACACCGGCCGCAAGCTCGCCCAGCTCCCGGTCGACCCGCGCCTGGCCCGGATGGTCCTGGAGGCCGACCGCAACGGCTGCGTCCGCGAGGTCATGGTCATAGCCGCCGCCCTGTCCATCCAGGACCCCCGCGAACGGCCCGCGGACAAGCAGACCCAGGCCGACCAGCAGCATGCCCGCTTCAAGGACGAGACCAGCGACTTCCTCGCCTACCTCAACCTGTGGCGGTACGTCCGCGAGCAGCAGAAGGAGCGCGGCTCGTCGTCCTTCCGCCGCATGTGCAAGCAGGAGTACCTCAACTTCCTGCGCATTCGCGAATGGCAGGACATCTACACCCAGCTGCGCACGGTCGCCAAGCAGATGGGCATCCACCTCAACGACGAGGACGCCCCCGCCGACCGCGTCCACGTCTCCCTCCTCGCCGGCCTGCTCTCGCACATCGGCATGAAGGACGTGAAGGACGGCAACAAGAACGAGTACCTGGGCACCCGCAACGCCAAGTTCGCGATCTTCCCCGGCTCCGCCCTGTTCCGGAAGCAGCCCCGCTTCGTGATGTCCGCCGAGCTGGTGGAGACGAGCCGGCTGTGGGCGCGTGTCAACGCGAAGATCGAGCCGGAGTGGGTCGAACCGCTCGCCGGTCACCTGATCAAGCGGACGTACAGCGAACCGCACTGGGAGAAGGACCAGGCCGCGGTGATGGCGTACGAGAAGGTCACGCTGTACGGCGTGCCGATCGTGGCCCAGCGGAAGGTGAACTACGGCCGGATCGACCCGGAGGTCTCCCGGGAGCTCTTCCTCCGCAACGCGCTGGTCGAGGGCGACTGGCGCACGCACCACAGGTTCTTCGCCGACAACCGCCGGCTCCTGAGCGAGGTCGAGGAGCTGGAGCACCGCGCCCGGCGCCGGGACATCGTCGTGGACGACGAGACCCTGTTCGACTTCTACGACCAGCGGGTGCCCGAACACGTCGTCTCCGGCGCGCACTTCGACTCCTGGTGGAAGCACAAGCGGCACGAGCAGCCGGACTTCCTGGACTTCGAACGCGAGATGCTGATCCGCGAGTCGGCGGAGGCGGTCACCAAGGCCGACTACCCCGACTCCTGGCGGCAGGGGCAGCTCACGTTCCGTGTCACGTACCAGTTCGAGCCGGGCGCGGACGCCGACGGCGTGACCGTCCACATCCCGCTCCAGGTCCTCAACCAGGTCACCGACGAGGGCTTCGACTGGCAGATCCCGGGCCTGCGGGAGGAACTGGTCACGGAGCTCATCCGCTCCCTGCCCAAGCCGATCCGCCGCAACTACGTCCCCGCGCCGAACTTCGCCAAGCGCTTCCTGGACACGGCCGCCCCCCTCCAGGAGCCGCTCACCACCACCATGGCCCGCGAGCTGAAGCGGATGGTCGGCGTCCCGTTCACCGCCGACGACTTCGACTGGTCCAAGGTCCCCGACCACCTGCGCGTCACCTTCCGGATCGTCGACGAGCGGCGCCGCAAGCTGGCCGAGGACAAGGACCTGGAGACGCTGAGGCTCCAGCTCAAGCCGAGGGCGAGGAAGGCGCTGTCGCAGGCGGCGGCCGCCACCGCCGTGCGCCAAGGCGGCGAGTCGGTGGAGCGCAAGGGCCTGACCGACTGGACCATCGGCACCCTCGACCGCGTCTTCGAGACCCGCCGCGCCGGCCAGCCGGTCAAGGCGTACCCGGCGCTCGTCGACGACGGCGACACGGTCTCCGTACGCCTCTTCGACACGGAGGCGGAGCAGGCCGAGGCCATGTGGCAGGGCACCCGCCGGCTCATCCTGCGCAACATCCCGGTCAATCCCGCGAAGTTCGCGTCCGGGAAGCTGACGAACGCGCAGAAGCTCGCGCTGTCCGCCAACCCGCACGGCTCCGTGCAGGCCCTGTTCGACGACTGCGCGACGGCGGCCGCGGACAAGCTGATCGCCGACTTCGGCGGTCCGGCCTGGGACGAGGAGTCGTACCGCACGCTCTACGACAAGGTGCGCGCCGAGATCGTCGACACGACCGTGCGGACGGTGGACCAGGTGCAGCAGGTGCTGGCCGCCTGGCAGGCCTGTGAGCGCCGTCTGAAGGCCGTACGCAGCCCCGCGCTGCTGCCGAACCTCCAGGACGTCCGCGGGCAGCTGGACGCCCTGGTGAAGCCCGGCTTCGTGACGGAGACGGGGCTGCGGCGCCTGGCGGACCTGATGCGGTACCTGGTGGCCGCCGAACGGCGCCTCCAGCAGATGCCGACCAACGTCCAGCGGGACACCACGCGCATGGCGAAGGTCCACGAGATGCTGGACGAGTACGCCTGGCTGCTGGAGCAGCTGCCGCAGGGCCGCCCCGTGCCCGCCTCGGTGCGGGACATCCGCTGGATGATCGAGGAGCTCCGGGTCAGCTACTTCGCGCACGCGCTGGGCACCGCCCACCCCGTCTCGGACAAGCGGATCGTGAAGGCGATCGACGCGGCGGCGCCGTGACGGAGCCCGTACGCAGGGTGAGTTCGACCCGGCGCCCACCCTCCTGTACAGTCTCTTCTCGCAGCGCACCGCACGAACAGCGCAGCGAAACCTGGTCCTGTGGAGCAGTTTGGAGTGCTCGCCACCCTGTCAAGGTGGAGGCCGCGGGTTCAAATCCCGTCAGGACCGCATCCAGGTGAGAGCCCGGGTTCCTCGGAACCCGGGCTCTTTCGCGTGCCGCCGCGGGACGGCGCGGGCTCCCGTACGCCTCCGCCTGCCTCCCCGCCTGCCTCCGCTCGTCTCCGCGCACCTTGACGGCGTCACATTCGCTCGGTACTCAGAAAGCAGGGCGACGCGCCCGCAGGGCCCCCGGAGGTGGCGTATGACGGCATCGGTGCGGCACGAGACGCGAGCGCTGCTGCGCGCCCATCTGTCGGCCGCGTCGTCGTACCGGCATCTGACCCGGCACTGCCCGGTCTGCCACCGGCTGCTGCGGCTCGCCATGGACTCCGCGCCCCGGGCGGCGGACGTCCGCGAGGAGGACGCCGGGGAAGAGGACCCCGGCGGCGCCTGAGCGCACGGCCCCGGAAGCCTCAACTCCCTTACTGCACATAGTCCAGAGGCAACAAGCAGCCTGGCATGTGACGGGAGTCACCGCATGAGTTTCCGCAACGGCGGTACTTACCCAGCTCCTACAACTGGTCAATTTTATATGTGCCATTGCACTCCCTTGGCGGGCTTCCTCACAGCAGCTCCGACACCCCTCCCCAGACTCCGACAAGCCCGCCCACAGTCCGGGCACCGCGCGCACAAAAAAGATCGCGCTGGACCCGGCGGAGTCCAGCGCGATCTACGACGCACCCTGTCAGTTGCCTCAAGGCCTCGGGCGAGGGCCCTGTTGGGGCAGGGCCCGCGTCGCTTGGAGCTTGGCTGCGGACGCCTCGGCCGATGGGGGACCAGCCGGTTCGTCCGGTTATTGAGTTGTTCAGGCCTCGCTGCGCTGCTGCGGGATGCCCGCGAGCAGAGCGCGGACCTCGGCCTCGCGGTAGCGGCGGTGCCCGCCGAGCGTGCGGATGGACGTGAGCTTGCCGGCCTTCGCCCACCGCGTGACCGTCTTCGGGTCGACTCGGAACATCGTGGCGACCTCAGCCGGGGTCAGCAGCGGCTCGGCATCAGGGGTGCGAGCGGTCATGAGCGGCCTCCTCGGGAGAACCGAACCTTCTCGGTTCTTTCCTCTAAATTCTGCACCTTGACCCGCGTTGCCCGAAATGGCGGACGCGAGTCGAGTCGGTTATAGGACGAACGGCTTGTCCTCGGCACTACAACTACACCATCTGTCCAGCCGCGTCGGCCAAACCGATGGAATTGCCCTCCCAGGTGTTCATCAGCGACGGATGCCGATGGACCATGCCATAGCGGACAGTCACGCCACTGTGACGATCAGTCACAGTGGCGATCAGGAGTCACCGGACCCCCTAAAGCGTGCAATGCGGAGATTCCGCCCACAGTGGAGCACATCAGGACGGACGGAGTCCTCCCCGGACTCCTTGTCCTATTTTGGCATGAGGACGGGCAAGGACCGCAAGGGACGTGTACGTGCGCTCCATCATGCTTGTCGCATGCATCACACACTTGACACATACGCCCAGATCGCGCTCTAGATCCCTTGTTGACGCCCAGTAAGGTACGTCACAGAACAGTACGTCAGTTCGCCGAACGCAGGTCGCGCACCGCGCGCCAGCGCTCCACCAGCCGCCCGTACGCCTCGCCCGCCGCGACCCCGTCGCCCACGCGCAGCGCCTCGATCCCCTCGGCCACGTCGGCCGCCGAGTGATCGCCCTCCAGATCGCCGGCCGGCAGGACGTGCACCAGCCCGCCGTAGTCCAGCTCCACCAGCGCGCGGGGGTGGAACTCCTCCAGCCAGCGCCCGACGTCCACCAGCTCGTCGATCAGCGGTCCCTCGTCCATGGCGTCGCGCAGCGTGCGCAGGGAGCGGGCCACCCGGCGCCGGGCCTGCACCATGGGCGTGCGGTAGCGCAGCACCGGCGGGGCGTCGGGGGTGCCGCCGGAGCCCTTGGCGTACTCCCGCTCCGCGTCGGAGACGAGCACGAACCAGGTCAGCGGCACCTGCCAGGTCGCCGAGCGGATCCAGGGGCGGGCGTCGGGGTGGCCGGCCAGCCAGCGCTCGTAGTCCTGCGTGGCCTGGTGGCGCACCAGCGGCGGCAGCACGGCGTCCAGCAGCGGCGGCGGCAGCTCCTCGGCCAGGTCGCCGAGCGCCTGCCAGCCGCGCAGCCGGGTCCGCCAGGGGCAGACGTGGACCGCCCCGCCGGCCTCCAGCACGAAGGCGTCACGGCTCTCGTGCACCGGCACCGGCACCGGCGGGGTGGGCAGCAGGTCGGCCAGCGAGCGGCGGAGTTCGTCCTGGTACGAGGGACGCTCCGGGCGGCGGGCGTAGCGGGCCCAGTGGTCGCGCTCGGGCTCCGGGAAGGCGGCCAGCGGCTCGTACACGCGCAGGTACGCCGCGTACGGGACGATCACCGAGGACACCTTGGGCACGCCTGCTCCCTCCCCCGCCGCCTGCCGGGGAAACCTGCGGAACCGCCCGCGAGCGCGCGGGAGAACTCCGCGCATCGTCGCACGGACGTACTCCGTGCGGAGGTGATCTCGAACACTGTCCGGTCGGGACGGCCCGAAGGCTCTAATCTCATGCTCACGGGCCCCGCGCGACCCTCCCCCACTGCCACAAGCGCGGGGGACCGCCCGAGGGTCCCGACCCCATCGCCGCTTCTTGCCTCAGGAGTCACCACCGTGACCGACGTAACCGGCGCACCTGCTGATGTACTGCACACCCTGTTCCGGTCGGACCAGGGCGGTCATGAGCAAGTCGTGCTCTGCCAGGACCGCGCGAGCGGCCTGAAGGCCGTGATCGCCATCCACTCCACCGCCGTCGGCCCCGCGCTCGGCGGTACCCGCTTCTACCCGTACGCCACCGAGGCCGAGGCCGTCGCCGACGCGCTCAACCTCGCGCGCGGGATGTCGTACAAGAACGCCATGGCCGGGCTCGACCATGGCGGCGGCAAGGCCGTGATCATCGGCGATCCCGACCGGATCAAGACCGAGGAGCTGCTGCTCGCCTACGGCCGCTTCGTGGCCTCGCTCGGCGGCCGGTACGTCACCGCCTGCGACGTCGGCACGTACGTCGCCGACATGGACGTGGTGGCCCGCGAGTGCCGCTGGACCACCGGCCGCTCCCCCGAGCACGGCGGCGCCGGCGACTCCTCCGTCCTCACCGCCCTCGGCGTCTACCAGGGCATGCGCGCCTCCGCCCAGCACCTGTGGGGCGACCCGTCGCTGCGCGGCCGCCGGGTCGGCATCGCCGGCGTCGGCAAGGTCGGCCACCACCTGGTGGCGCACCTGAGGGCGGAGGGCGCCGAGGTGTTCGTCACGGACGTCCGCGAGCAGGCCGTGCGCCGGGTCGCCGAGCGGCACCCGGACGTCACGGCGGTCGCCGACACCGACACGCTGATCCGCGTCGAGGGGCTCGACATCTACGCCCCCTGCGCGCTCGGCGGGGCGCTGAACGACCACTCCGTGCCGGTGCTGACCGCGCGGGTCGTCTGCGGCGCGGCCAACAACCAGCTCGCCCACCCGGGCGTCGAGAAGGACCTCGCCGACCGCGGGATCCTCTACGCGCCCGACTACGTGGTGAACGCCGGCGGGGTCATCCAGGTCGCCGACGAGCTGCACGGCTTCGACTTCGACCGGTGCAGGGCGAAGGCGGCGCGGATCTACGACACCACGCTGGCCATATTCGCACGCGCGAAGGAAGACGGCATTCCGCCGGCCGCCGCGGCCGACCGGATCGCCGAGCAGCGGATGGCGGAGGCCCGCGCGGCCCGCGGATGGTGACGGTCCGCAGGGCTCGTCCGCGGGTTTGAGCGGTACCTGCCGGTGGACGGTTGGAGAGAACTCTCACTTCTACCGGCGGGTCGTCCGCCAATAAGTGGTTAAAATCGCCACTGACCAGCGAGGACAGGGCGCCTCAAAGGTTCTGGGCAGACGCGCGTGCTGCGGGCGACGTACCGTATGGGCGCGGGCTCAGGTACCGTGGAAGCCCTACGGACCGGTCTCTCCGCGGAGAGCCCGTTCCGGATCATGAACGCGTGTCAAGACTCTGGGGCCGTCGAGCCCCGTCGTTGAGGGGGTCGAGCCATGGGGCGCGGCCGGGCCAAGGCCAAGCAGACGAAGGTCGCCCGCCAGCTGAAGTACAACAGCGGTGGGACGGACCTCTCACGCCTGGCCGAGGAGCTGGGCGCATCGACGTCGAACACGTCACCGAACACGAACGGTGACAGGTTCGAGGACGATGAGCACGACGACGACCTGTACGCACGGTACGCCGACCTCTATGAGGACGACGACGAGGACGAGGACGACGATTCCTCGCGCCACCGTCGCGGCGCTTGACCTTGCACCAGCAGCAACCCGGTCGGTGACCTCGGTCTCCGACCGGGTTCTGTGCTGCCCGCGGGGCCTCAGCCGGCGTAGTCGCCCACCAGGGCCGCCCCGGTGGTGTGCGCGCCACGGTCCGTGATCTCACCGGCGACCCACGCGTCGACCCCGCGGTCGGCCAGCGTCGCCAGGGCCACCTCGGTGGACTCCTCCGGGACGATCGCGATCATGCCGACGCCCATGTTGAGGGTCTTCTCCAGCTCCAGGCGTTCGACGGAGCCCGTCCGGCCGACGAGGTCGAAGACCGGCGCCGGGGTCCAGGTGGAGCGGTCCACGACCGCGTGCAGGCCGTCCGGGACGACACGGGCCAGGTTGGCCGCGAGGCCGCCGCCCGTGACGTGGCTGAAGGCGTGCACCTCGGTGGTGCGGGTGAGGGCCAGGCAGTCCAGCGAGTAGATCTTCGTGGGCTCCAGCAGTTCCTCGCCCAGGGTGCGGCCGAGCTCGTCGACGCGGGCGTCCAGGGACAGGCCCGCCTGGTTCAGCAGCACGTGCCGGACCAGCGAGTACCCGTTCGAGTGAAGACCGGAGGACGCCATGGCGATGACGGCGTCACCCGTTCGGATGCGATCCGCGCCGAGCAGCCGGTCGGCCTCCACCACGCCCGTACCGGCGCCGGCGACGTCGAAGTCGTCCGCGCCCAGCAGCCCGGGGTGCTCGGCCGTCTCGCCGCCCACCAGGGCGCAGCCGGCCAGCACACAGCCCTCGGCGATGCCCTTCACGATCGCGGCGACCCGCTCGGGGTGGACCTTGCCGACGCAGATGTAGTCGGTCATGAACAGCGGCTCGGCACCGCACACCACGATGTCGTCCATGACCATCGCGACCAGGTCGTGGCCGATCGTGTCGTACACGCCGAGCTGACGGGCGATGTCGACCTTGGTGCCGACGCCGTCCGTGGCGGAGGCGAGCAGCGGCCGCTCGTAGCGCTTGAGGGCGGAGGCGTCGAAGAGGCCGGCGAAGCCGCCGAGGCCGCCGAGGACCTCGGGGCGCTGGGCCTTCTTCACCCATTCCTTCATCAGCTCGACCGCGCGGTCGCCCGCCTCGATGTCGACGCCCGCGGCTGCGTAGCTGGCACCAGTTGTCTCAGACATGGCTTTGAGAACCTTCGTGTCGTACGGCAGGTAACGCGGACGGCTACGGGCGACGGATGGCGTCGGCGGCGGCCGTGGCGGCGGGACCGGCGGCGAGCTCGGTCTCCAGGAGCTGCTTGCCCAGCAGCTCGGGGTCGGGCAGCTCCATCGGGTACTCGCCGTCGAAGCAGGCGCGGCAGAGGTTCGGCTTGGCGATGGTGGTCGCCTCGATCATGCCGTCGATGGAGATGTACGCCAGCGAGTCGGCGCCCAGCGAGGTGCCGATCTCGTCGGTGGACATGCCGTTGGCGATCAGCTCGGCGCGGGTGGCGAAGTCGATGCCGAAGAAGCACGGCCACTTCACGGGCGGCGAGGAGATGCGGATGTGCACTTCGGCGGCGCCGGCCTCGCGCAGCATGCGCACCAGGGCGCGCTGGGTGTTGCCGCGGACGATGGAGTCGTCGACGACGACCAGCCGCTTGCCCTTGATGACTTCCTTCAGCGGGTTCAGCTTGAGCCGGATACCGAGCTGGCGGATGGTCTGGGAGGGCTGGATGAACGTCCGGCCGACGTAGGCGTTCTTCACCAGGCCCGCGCCGAACGGGATGCCGGAGGCCTCGGCGTAGCCGATGGCGGCCGGGGTGCCGGACTCCGGGGTCGCTATGACCAGGTCGGCCTCGGCCGGCGCCTCCTTGGCGAGGCGGCGGCCCATCTCCACCCGGGAGAGGTACACGTTCCGGCCGGCGATGTCGGTGTCGGGACGGGCCAGGTACACGTACTCGAAGACGCAGCCCTTGGGCTTCGCGTCCGCGAATCGGGAGCTGCGCAGGCCGTTCTCGTCGATGGCGAGGAACTCGCCCGGCTCCACCTCGCGGACGAAGCTGGCGCCGACGATGTCGAGGGCGGCGGTCTCGGAGGCGACGACCCAGCCGCGCTCCAGGCGGCCCAGCACCAGCGGGCGGATGCCCTGCGGGTCACGGGCGGCGTACAGCGTGTGCTCGTCCATGAAGGCGAGGCTGAAGGCGCCCCTGACCTGCGGCAGCACCACCGGTGCCGCCTCCTCGACGGTCAGTGGCTTGCCGTCGGCGTCGACCTGGGCGGCCAGCAGGGCCGTCAGCAGGTCGGTGTCGTTGGTGGCCGCGACCCGGGTGGTACGGCCGTCCTGCTTGGGCAGTTCGGCGACCATCTCGGCGAGCCGGGCCGTGTTGACCAGGTTGCCGTTGTGGCCGAGCGCGATGGAGCCGTGCGCGGTGGCCCTGAACGTCGGCTGGGCGTTCTCCCACACCGAGGCACCGGTGGTGGAGTAGCGGGCGTGACCGACCGCGATGTGGCCCTGCAGGGAACCGAGCGAGGTCTCGTCGAAGACCTGGGAGACCAGGCCCATGTCCTTGAAGACGAGGATCTGGGAGCCGTTGCTGACCGCGATTCCCGCGGACTCCTGGCCCCGATGCTGGAGGGCGTAGAGCCCGAAGTACGAGAGCTTTGCGACCTCTTCGCCCGGAGCCCAGACACCGAAGACGCCGCATGCGTCCTGGGGGCCCTTCTCGCCGGGAAGCAGATCGTGATTGAGTCGACCGTCACCACGTGGCACGCCACCGAGTGTAGGCGAGGTCGACCACTGGTCCGAATTGGGGATACCTGGCGGTAAGGGGTCACCGCCCTGCGACGGCGGTCACGGACTCGCCGTTTGCGCTGGTCAGCGTGAGGGTGCGGTGCTCAAGGCGGTACGTCACGGTGCCGTCGAAGAGGCGCAGGAGACGCTTTTCGGCGGCCATGAGTGAGGCTTCGCACATCATGCGCGTGGTGGACGCGGGGCCGAGGGTGACGCGGCCGTCGCGGACGGTGGCCTCGGCGTTCACCTTGTTGCAGGTGAGGCGGCCGGCGACGGTGCCCGCGGCCCGGTCGAAGGTGAGGTGCGGGGGGCCCGCGGCGCCCTGCGGGAGAGGCTCCGCGACCCCTTCGGGGCCGCCCTCGCCGAGGGCCGTGACCGTCCACCGCGTGCCGTACAGCGGGGCGGCCTGCTGCCGGGTCAGGCGGACCGTGTCGCCGGCGTCCGTGGTGAGGGTCAGGCGGCCGCCGTCGACCTCGGTCCGCAGCGGACCGTCGGCGAGGGTGCGGGCGAGGTTCTCCTCGAACACCATGGGCCCCTTCTCGCAGGCCATCTCGGTCACCGTGGCGTCGCCGAGCCGGACCCGGCCGCCCTCGAAGGAGGCCCGCGCGGTGAAGTGGTTGCAGCCGTAGTCGCCCCGGGCCCGGCCGCTCTCGTCGATCGTGACGTGCGCGTCGGTGGGGGCGGCGTGCTCCCTGCCGTCGACGGTGACGCTGTCGACGCTCCAGTGGACGCCGGTGACGGGCCGGGCGGTGCCGGCCGTCGTGCTGTCCGCCTGCTCGCTGCCGCAGGCGGCGGCGAGGGGCAGGAGGGCGAGGGCCGCGGTACGGGTGATGCGCTGCTTCTGCCTGGACATGCCGGTTCGACGGGGCGGGTGGGTGACCGGTTCCCGTCTCAGCCGAGCAGCGGCAGCCAGGCGCTCAGATCCGCCCGCTCACCGCTCGCCCTGACCTGCGCCTGAGCCAGCGCCGCCGGCCACCGCAGCCGTCCGGTGGCGAGCCGGATCCAGGTCAGCGGGTCGGTCTCGACGACGTTGGGCGGGGTGCCACGGGTGTGCCGGGGCCCCTCGACGCACTGCACGACGGCGTACGGCGGGATCCGTACCTCCGTCGACCCGCCGGGCGCCTTCACCGCCAGCGCGTCCGCGAGCAGCCGGGTGCAGGCGGCGAGCGCCTGGCGGTCGTACGGGATCTGGAGGCCCGGCACGGCGGCGTTCAGGTCGTCGGTGTGCACGACGAGTTCGACGGTCCGGGTCACGAGGTAGTCGTCGAGGGACATCGCACCGGTGCGGGCCGCGAGCAGGCGGCTGCCGGGTGCGGTGGCCAGCGCCTCGGTGAGGCGCCGCTCGGTGCGGGCGTAGAGGGCGTCCAGGCCGGCGTGGCCGGCGGCGAGCCGCCGGGTGCCTTCGGCGATGTCCCCGGCGCGGGCCGCCGTGGCGAAGGGCCAGTCGAGCAGGGTCAGTTCCGGCTTCGCCGGCTCCTCCCGCTCCAGGTCGCGGCTGACGGTCTCCACGGCCGTCGTCAGGTGCGCGGCCAGGTCCCGGACGGTCCAGTCGCCGAGGCGGGTGGGCAGCGCCGCCTGCTCGCCGGACAGGCCGTGCACGGCCCGCCGTACGTGGCCGAACTGGGCGAGGACCGCGCCGCGGATCTTCGCCGGGTCGTAACTGCGGGTGCGCTTCTTGGCCGGGGGCATGACGGTGAGCGTAGGCGAAGGCCCCGCCCGGCTTCACCGGCCGGGCGGGGCCTCGCCGCACGGGCTTCCGGTCAGGCCAGGAGCGCCGGGATGGTGCTCTCGTGGGCCGTGCGCAGCTCCTCCAGGGAGAGGGCGAACTCGCCCTGGACGTCCACCGCGTCGCCGTCCACGACGCCGATCCGGGTGGCCGGCAGGCCGCGGGCGCCGCACATGTCGGTGAAGCGGAGTTCCTCGGAGCGCGGGACGGCGACGATCGCGCGGCCCGCGGACTCGGAGAACAGGAACGTGAACGCGTCCAGGCCGTCCGGGACGACCAGGCGGGCGCCCTTGCCGCCGAGCAGCGCCGACTCGACGACCGCCTGGACCAGGCCCCCGTCCGACAGGTCGTGCGCGGAGTCGATCATGCCGTCGCGGGAGGCGGAGATCAGGATCTCGGCGAGCAGGCGCTCGCGCTCCAGGTCGACCTCGGGCGGCAGGCCGCCGAGGTGGTCGTGGACGACCTGGGACCAGGCCGAGCCGCCGAACTCCTCGCGGGTGTCGCCGAGGAGGTAGAGCAGCTGGCCCTCCTCCTGGAAGGCGACCGGGGTGCGGCGGGCGACGTCGTCGATGACACCGAGGACCGCGACGACCGGCGTCGGGTGGATCGCCGCCTCGCCCGTCTGGTTGTAGAGCGAGACGTTGCCGCCGGTCACCGGCGTGCCGAGCTGTTGGCAGGCGTCCGCGAGACCGCGCACGGCCTCGGCGAACTGCCACATCACCGCGGGGTCCTCCGGCGAGCCGAAGTTCAGGCAGTCGGAGACCGCGAGCGGCGTGGCGCCGGTCGTGGCCACGTTCCGGTAGGCCTCCGCGAGGGCCAGCTGCGCGCCCTTGTACGGGTCCAGCTTGGCGTACCGGCCGTTGCCGTCGGTGGCGATGGCGACGCCCAGGCCGGTCTTCTCGTCGATCCGGATCATGCCGGAGTCCTCGGGCTGGGCGAGGACGGTGTTGCCCTGCACGAAGCGGTCGTACTGCGAGGTGATCCACTTCTTGGAGGCCTGGTTGGGGGACCCGACCAGCTTGAGGACCTGGTCCTTCAGCTCCTCGGCGGTCCCCGGGCGGGGCAGCTTGCCCGCGTCGTCCGCCTGGAGTCCGTCCTGCCAGGACGGTCGGGCGTACGGGCGCTCGTAGGTCGGTCCCTCGTGGGCGACGGTGCGCGGGTCGACGTCGACGATCTTCTCGCCGTGCCAGTAGATCTCCAGCCGGTCGCCGTCGGTCACCTCGCCGATGACGGTGGCGATGACGTCCCACTTCTCGCAGATCTCCAGGAAGCGGTCGACCTTGTCCGGCTCGACGACCGCGCACATCCGCTCCTGCGACTCGCTCATCAGGATCTCCTCGGGGGAGAGCGTGGAGTCGCGCAGGGGGACGTCGTCGAGGACGACCGTCATGCCGCCGGAGCCGTTGGACGCCAGTTCCGAGGTGGCGCAGGACAGGCCCGCCGCGCCCAGGTCCTGGATGCCGACGACCAGCTTCTCGGCGAACGCCTCCAGGGTGCACTCGATGAGCAGCTTCTCCTGGAACGGGTCGCCCACCTGGACGGCCGGGCGCTTGCTCGGCTTGGCGTCGTCGAAGGTCTCGGAGGCCAGGATCGACGCGCCGCCGATGCCGTCGCCGCCGGTCCGGGCGCCGTACAGGACCACCTTGTTGCCCGCGCCGGACGCCTTGGCGAGGTGGATGTCCTCGTGCCGCATCACACCGATGCAGCCGGCGTTGACCAGCGGGTTGCCCTGGTAGCAGGAGTCGAAGACGACCTCGCCGCCGATGTTGGGCAGGCCCAGGCAGTTGCCGTAGCCGCCGATGCCGGCGACCACGCCGGGCAGGACGCGCTTGGTGTCGGGGTGGTCGGCGGCGCCGAAGCGCAGCGGGTCGACCACCGCGACCGGGCGGGCGCCCATCGCGATGATGTCGCGGACGATGCCGCCGACACCCGTGGCCGCGCCCTGGTAGGGCTCGACGTACGACGGGTGGTTGTGCGACTCGACCTTGAAGGTGACCGCGTAGCCCTGGCCGACGTCCACGACGCCGGCGTTCTCGCCGATGCCGACCAGCAGCGCGTCGCTCTGCGGCGCCTTCTCGCCGAACTGGCGGAGGTGGACCTTGGAGGACTTGTAGCTGCAGTGCTCGGACCACATCACCGAGTACATGGCGAGCTCGGCGCCGGTCGGGCGGCGGCCGAGGATCTCGACCACGCGCTCGTACTCGTCCTTCTTCAGGCCGAGTTCGGCCCAGGGCAGCTCGACGTCGGGGGTCGCGGCCGCGTGCTCGACCGTGTCCAGAGGCGTCCGGCTCATGCGTTGACCAGCTTCTTGAGGATCGAGGTGAAGAACGGCAGGCCGTCGGTGCGGCCGGTGCCGATGAGGGACTCGACGGCGTGCTCGGGGTGCGGCATCAGGCCGACCACGTTGCCGGCCTCGTTGGTGACGCCGGCGATGTCGCGCAGCGAGCCGTTGGGGTTGACGTCCAGGTAGCGGAAGGCGACCCGGCCCTCGGCCTCCAGCTCGTCGAGCGTGCGCTCGTCGGCGACGTACTGCCCGTCGATGTTCTTCAGCGGGATGCGGATCTCCTGGCCGGCGGCGTAGTCGCTGGTCCAGGCGGTGCCCGCGTTCTCCACCCGCAGCTTCTGGTCGCGGCAGACGAAGTGCAGGTGGTTGTTGCGCAGCATCGTGCCGGGCAGCAGGTGGGCCTCGGTGAGGATCTGGAAGCCGTTGCAGATGCCGAGGACCGGCAGGCCGGCCTTCGCCTGATCGATGACCGTGCTCATCACCGGAGAGAAGCGGGCGATGGCACCGGCCCGCAGATAGTCGCCGTAGGAGAAGCCTCCGCACAGCACCACCGCGTCGACCTGCTTGAGGTCCTTGTCCTTGTGCCACAGGGCGACGGGTTCGGCGCCGGCGACACGGATCGCGCGCTGCGTGTCCCGGTCGTCGAGGCTGCCCGGGAAAGTGACGACGCCGATACGAGCGGTCACTTCGCGGCCTCCGCGACTTCCTCCACCTTGACGGTGAAGTCCTCGATCACGGTGTTGGCGAGGAAGGATTCCGCGAGCTCGTGGATGCGGGCGAGCGCGGCCTCGTCGACCGGTCCGTCCACTTCCAGTTCGAATCGCTTTCCCTGACGTACGTCGGAGATGCCGTCGAAACCGAGGCGCGGCAGTGCGCGCTGCACCGCCTGGCCCTGGGGGTCGAGGATCTCCGGCTTGAGCATGACGTCGACTACGACGCGTGCCACTGGCACTCCCGGTGTGTGGTGCTGAGCAGGTTCCTTCAGACTACCCGCCCAAAATTTCTACGCGGGTAGAGTTGTAGGAAGCTACGGATCCAAGGTCACGGTCGGGCATCGGCGGGGCGCGTTCACGAAAAGTTCCAGGAAAGATCCGAGATCCACCCGCGGGAGCTATTGCGCCGGGACACGCGGGAAGATTTAGTCGGGCTTCACAATGCTTTGCCGGGCACTGTACAAATGAATTGGCAAAAGCCGACACTCGGCATGTCGTCGCAGCTGGGCTGGATAGACGTGCCGTACGAAGGGACCGATATTCGTGGCGCAGAAGGTCGTGGTCACGCTCTTTGACGACATCGACGGCTCGGAAGCGGCGGAAACGATCGCCTTCGGACTCGACGGCACGTCGTACGAGATCGACCTGAATCAAGCCAATGCCAAGAAACTGCGTAAGGCGCTCGCGCCGTACGTGGAGGCCGGCCGCAAGCGGTCGAAGTCCGGCAAGGCCTACCGGGAGACCGAGGTCGCCCCCGACCCGGCGGCCGTCCGGGCCTGGGCGCAGGCCAACAGGATGGACGTCCCCGCGCGGGGCCGCATCCCCAAGAAGGTCTACGAGGCGTTCGCCGCGGCCCAGTGAGTCCGTCCGGCCCTCCGGCACGACTGCGTGCGCCGCCCTGCCCACGGCCCCGGCCGCTCCCCCGAGCAGCCGACTTGCATTGCACCCCTGGTGATCAGCTAGAGTCTGGAGCACGCCGAGGGGCGGGGCGGAAAAGCCCAGCTCACGGAGTACATGCGGGTGTAGTTCAGTAGTAGAACATCCCCCTTCCAGGGGGAAGGCGCAGTGTGCGATTCCTGTCACCCGCTCTGCATCGCCGTACGGACCACTCCGGTGGATCAGGTAGGCTGGTGCTCGCACCGATCGGTGGCCGTGCTTTACGGCCGACGGTCGGAGGCAATGCGGACGTAGCTCAGTTGGTAGAGCGCAACCTTGCCAAGGTTGAGGTCGCGAGTTCGAGCCTCGTCGTCCGCTCTTCTTCGAAGGCCCCGGTCAATGACCGGGGCCTTCGGCGTGTGTGCGAGCGCCGCGCCGGTGAGACCGGCAGCTGACATTTGTCATGGGCCGTGATGACAAGGCGCACTGCTCCCGGCCTTCCGCCGCCGGAATGCTGAGGCCATGGACACAAGCGAACACGAGCACGTGATCGAGGTCACTGATCTGCGGCGTGTGTACGGGGGCGAGTTCGAGGCGGTACGCGGGATCACGTTTCACGTGAAACATGCCGAGGTCTTCGCGTTGCTGGGCACCAACGGGGCGGGCAAGACGTCGACCGTCGAGCTGCTGGAGGGCCTCGCGGTACCGAGCGGGGGCCGGGTGCGGGTGCTGGGTCACGATCCCTACGCCGAGCGGGCCGCCGTACGGCCACGGACCGGGGTGATGTTGCAGGAGGGCGGTTTCCCGTCGGAGCTGACCGTCGGGGAGACCGTCCGGATGTGGGCGGGCTGCACGAGCGGGGCGCGGCCGGTGGACGAGGCGCTGGAGCTGGTCGGGCTCGGCCGGCGGGCCGGCGTACGGGTCAAGCAGCTGTCAGGGGGTGAACGGCGGCGGCTGGACCTGGCGCTGGCGCTGCTCGGCAGGCCCGAGGTGCTGTTCCTGGACGAGCCGACGACCGGGCTGGATGCCGAGGGACGGCGGGACACCTGGGACCTGGTCCGGCGGCTGCGGGACACCGGGACCACCGTCCTGCTGACCACGCACTACCTGGAGGAGGCCGAAGGGCTGGCCGACCGGCTGGCGATCCTGCACGAGGGACGGATCGCGGCGGCCGGGACCCCCGCCGAGGTGACCGCGTCCCAGCCGGCCCGGATCTCCTTCGAACTGCCCGAGTCCTACGTCCTCGGTGATCTGCCGTCCCTGGGCGAACTGGGAATCGTCGCGCACGAGGTGGACGGCCGGGTCGTACGGCTGCGGACGCACGAGGTGCAGCGGGCCGCCACGGGGCTGCTGCTGTGGGCCCGCGACGCGGGCGTCGAACTACGGGGGCTGGACGTGCGGTCGGCCTCGCTGGAGGAGGCGTTCCTGCGGATCGCCGGGCGGATGTCCGCCACGGAGAAGGAGGGGGTGGCGGCCGTATGACCACGGTCACCGGACGGATGAACGCCCTCGCGCGGGCGGAACTGACCCTGCTGGGACGCAGCCGGGCGACCCTCGTGACGGCGGTGCTGGTCCCGCTGCTGCTGCCGCTGAGCGTGCGGTCGGCGATCAGCGGGATGGACCTGGCGGACGCCGGGCTGACGGCCGGGACCGTCCTGCTGCCCGCCGCCGTCGGATTCTCACTGCTCTTCGCGGTGTACGCGGCGCTCACCAACGCGTATGTGGTGCGACGCGAGGAGCTGGTGCTCAAGCGGTTGCGCACCGGTGAGCTGAGGGACCCGGAGATCCTGGTCGGGGCCGCGCTGCCGGCCTCCGCGATCGGGCTGGTGCAGTGCGTGCTGCTGGCGGCCGGCTGCACCGTCCTGCTGGACCTCGGAGCGCCGCCCGCGCCTCATCTCGCGGTCGTCGGGGTGCTGTTGGGGCTCGTGCTGTGCGTGGCGCTGGCGGCGGTCACCGCCGCGTTCACCCGCACCGCCGAGAGCGCCCAGGTGACCAGCCTGCCGATGATGTTCGTGTCCATGCTCGGCTCGGGTCTGGCCGTCCCGCTGGAGGTGCTGCCCGACCGGCTGGCCTCCGTGTGCGAGCTGCTGCCGCTGACGCCCGCCATCACGCTGGTGCGCGGAGGATGGACCGGGAACCTGTCGGCGTCCGACGCGCTGGGCGCCGTCGTGGTCGCGCTGGCCTGGACCGCCGTCGCCCTGTTTGCTGTACGACGGTGGTTCCGGTGGGAACCGCGGCGCTGACGGAGGGGAGTGGGGGGCAGGTGTCCAGGCCGGGGCGATGGTGGCGGGGCAAGAGCACCCCGGCGAAGGTGGAGACGTACACCCGGTACTCGTTCCACTTCTTCGCGGTGATCGAGTTCCTCACGGCCGGGCTGCCCGCCGTCGGCAACGCGGGCCCGCGGCTCGGCGGCTGGCTGACGCTGATGGTCGGCGTGCATGCCGCGACCTGTGCCGTGACCGCCTCGCGGGCGCTGGACTGGACACGCGGCCGCCGCGAGCGGCCCGTGCGTCTGCTGTGGACGCTCGCCGCGGTCACCGCCGTGTGCGCCGTGGGTGCCATGGCGCTCTCCGAGCACGTGCCGGACCGCGAGGGGTTCGCGTCCGCGGCGGGCTCGGTCTTCGGTGTCGTCCTGATCTTCGGGGCCGGCGTCATGGCGCTCGGCACGCGCGACAGGCGGCGGTTGGTCGCGGTCGTCGGCGGCTTCGCGGCGGGCGCCGGGCTCGTGACGTTCCCGGTGAGCATGTCCGTGACGACCGCGCTGGTCGTCACGCTCGTCATCCTGCTCGGCTCCGGGTTCCTCGCCTTCACCTGCGTCTTCTCCGTCTGGCTGCTGGACGCCGTCTATGAACTCGACGCCGCCCGCGAGACCCGGACGCGGCTCGCCGTCGCGGAGGAACGGCTGCGGTTCGGGCGCGACATGCACGACGTGATGGGGCGCAACCTCGCCGTGATCGCGCTCAAGAGCGAGCTGGCCGTGCAGTTGGCGCGGCGGGGACGGGCCGAGGCGGTGGAGCAGATGATCGAGGTGCAGCGGATCGCGCGGGAGTCGCAGCGCGAGGTGCGGGAGGTCGTCCGGGGCTACCGGGAGGCCGACCTCGGCGTCGAACTCGCCGGTGCGCACGGGGTACTGACGGCGGCCGGGATCGCCTGTGAGGTGTCCGGGGAGGACGCGGCCCGGGGGCTGCCCGGGAACGTGCAGTCCGCGCTGGGGTGGGTGGTGCGGGAGGCCACCACCAATGTGCTGCGGCACGGGGACGCCGGACGGTGTGCGGTGGGACTACGGATGCTGGAGGGGCACGTGGTGTTGACGGTGGAGAACGACGGGGCGACGGCCGCCGGCGCGGGCGGACGCGGCTCCGGGCTCGCCGGGCTGCGGGAGCGGTTGGTGGCGGTCGAGGGGACGTTGGAGGCCGGGCCGGCCGGGCAGGACCTGTTCCGGGTGGTGGCGCAGGTGCCGTTGGTGCCCGGAGTGGCGTCGTGACCGTGCGCGTGCTGCTCGCCGACGACGAGCATCTCATCCGAGGTGCGCTGGCCGCCCTGTTGTCGCTGGAGGATGATCTGGTGGTGGTCGCCGAGGCGGCGAGCGGGCCGGAGGCGCTGGCGATGGCCCGGGCGCACGCGCCCGACGTGGCCGTGCTGGATCTGCAGATGCCCGGCGCCGACGGTGTGAAGGTGGCCACATCGCTGCGGACCGAACTGCCCGGCTGCCAGGTGCTGATCGTCACCAGCCACGGCCGGCCCGGGCATCTCAAGCGGGCGCTCGCGGCGGGCGTGCGGGGGTTCGTGCCCAAGACGGTCAGCGCTCAGCGGCTCGCGGAGATCATCCGCACCGTCCAGGCCGGAAACCGCTACGTCGATCCGGAGTTGGCGGCCGACGCCATCTCCGCCGGGGACTCGCCGCTCACCGCGCGGGAGGCCGAGGTGCTGGAGCTGGCCGCCGACGGGGCGCCCGTCGCCGAGATCGCCGAGCGGGCCGCACTGTCCCAGGGCACCGTACGGAACTACCTGTCGTCGGCCGTGTCGAAGCTCGGGGTGGAGAACCGGCATGCGGCGGTGCGTCTCGCTCGGCAGCGAGGTTGGGTATAGTTGCTGTCGCGCCACGGCGCACTGCGGACGTAGCTCAGTTGGTAGAGCGCAACCTTGCCAAGGTTGAGGTCGCGAGTTCGAGCCTCGTCGTCCGCTCTGGATGAGCCCCTCGGTTCCGGCCGGGGGGCTTTTTCGTTCCGCCCTTTCGTTCCGCCTTTTCGTTCCGCTACGACCAGCGGGTGTTCGTTCCGCCTTTTTCGTTCCGCTACGACCAGCGGGTGCCCGTCAGACGCTCGTACGCCTCCACGTACTTGGCGCGGGTGGCGTCCACCACCTGCTGCGGCAGCGCGGGCGGCGGCTGCTCGCTCCTGCGGTCCCAGCCGGACTCGGCCGAGGTCAGCCAGTCGCGGACGTACTGCTTGTCGTACGACGGCTGGGCGCGGCCCGGCTGCCACTGGTCGGCCGGCCAGAAGCGGGAGGAGTCGGGGGTGAGGACCTCGTCGGCGAGGATCAGGGTGTCGCCGTCGAAGCCGAACTCGAACTTCGTGTCCGCCAGGACGATCCCCCGGTCGCGGGCGATGTCACGGCCCCGGGAGTAGACGGCGAGGGTGGCCTGGCGCAGCCGGGCGGCGGTGTCGGCGCCGACCCGGCGGGCGACCTCCTCATAGGAGACGTTCTCGTCGTGCTCGCCGACCTCGGCCTTGGTCGCGGGGGTGAAGATCGGGGCGGGCAGTTCCGAGCCGTCGACCAGGCCTTCGGGGAGGGCGAGGCCGCAGACCGTGCGGGACTCGTCGTACTCGACGAGGCCGGAGCCGGTGAGGTAGCCGCGGGCCACACACTCCACGGGCACCATGTTCAGCGACTTGCAGACCAGGGTGCGGCCCGCCCAGTCGGCGGGGGCGTGCTCGGGCAGTTCGGTGCTCAGCACGTGGCTGGGGACCAGGTCGGCCAGCTGGTCGAACCACCACAGGGAGAGCTGGGTGAGGACGCGGCCCTTGTCGGGGATCTCGGTCGGCAGCACCCAGTCGTAGGCGGAGATGCGGTCGCTGGCAACCATCACGAGGTCGCCCGCCTCGTTCCGGTACAGCTCGCGCACCTTGCCGGTGTGCAGATGCACCAGGCCCGGAACCTCGGTCGGCTCGGGCTTTTCGACGAATCCGGACACGGTTCCTCCCCGTGGTTCTGTCCAAGTGGGTCGATTCTCCCGTATGCGGGGAGGCGGGCGGACAGCGGGGCTCGGGGTGCGCGTGGCGGTCAGTCGCGTTTGCAGATGCGGTCCAGCAGGTTGGCCGTGGCCCGCTGGATCCGCGGGTCCACGTGGCCGGGACGGTCCAGGGCCGGGGACCAGGCGAACGTCCCGGCCGCGAAGACCAGCGAGCCGGAGGGGGCCCGGTAGAGGGACGTCTCCTGGTGGCGCAGGACACCCCCGCTGTCGGAGTACGGGGAGTGGGCGAGCAGGATCCGCTCGTCGTGCTCGGGGAGCGGGGTGCGCGGGAAGTACCGGTCGGCCTCGCCCGCGACCAGGCCCGCGAGCTCGTCGCCCTCGTGCGCGCCGGTCGCCTCCCACAGCCAGTGCCCGGCGTTGCGGACGATCAGCGGATGGGGCTCGGGGACCCGGCCTGCGTACTGGATGCCGATCAGCTGCTGCTCGGGGCGGTCGATCTCCCGCCACAGCACGGGTCTGCCCGGGCCCTTGCGCTTGCGGCAGGTGAGCAGACGGTCCGGGGTGCCGGACGGGGACGGGCCCAGCTCCACCTGCCAGTACATGGTGTTGGAGGAGAGGAAGACCAGGGACGTGCCCTGCTCGCGGGCCAGCTCGACCGTGCGCCGCATGGCCGTCGACCAGTACTCGTCGTGGCCCGGGAAGACCAGGCCCCGGTAGCGGGTGGGGTCGACCCGGCCGGCGTGCAGGTCGCGGGCTTCGGCGTAGGCGAGGTCGTAGCCGTAGCGTTCCGCCCAGCGGATGACGTCGTAGGCGTGGCCCACGTGCAGGGGCAGGCCCGCACCGGCGTACGGCCGGTCGAAGGAGACGGTCGTCGCGGCGTCGGCCTCGCCGAGCAGCCGGCCGTGCTCGTCCCAGGCGTGGTAGAGGCTCGCGCCGGTGCGGCCGTCCTCGGGGTAGAGGTTGTACGCCTGCCAGGTGATGTCCGGCAGCAACAGCAGCAGGTCGGCCGGGTGGTCGTCGCGGACCGTGAACGGCACGTGGGAGCGGTGGCCGTCGGCGGTGGTGAGCACGGCGACGTACGCGCCGACACTCCAGTACGACGGGATCTGCAGCCGCCAGGACAGCCACCAGTGGTGGCAGGAGACCGTGCGGTCGGCGGTGAGCGGCGGGGACTGGACGATGCCGGAGAGCCGGGGACTGGTGGTGATCTTGGCCGCGCCGTCGCCGCCGTAGTGGCCGATGCGGTAGATGTCGACGGCGAACTCCTGCGGCGGGTCGACCGTGACGTGGAAGTCGACGGCCTCTCCCGGGGCGGCCGCGCCGGTGGAGACGAAGCCCTTGATCTGGCGGTGCACGTCGTCGGCCGCCCGGGGCCCGCCGGAGCGGGGGGCGGGGACGCGGGGGGTGCCGGCGCCGGGGGGCTGCTGGGCGCCGGTGGCCGGGTCCACGTACCAGGGGACCACCTGGCCGGTGTCGTCGAAGTACGTCTCGCTGCCACGCAGCCAGGGAAGCGGGCCCTGGCCGAAGGGATCCGTCACGGCGTGTGCCAGTGCTCCCGACTCCCAGCGGCGAATCTGCTCCGACCCCATGGTCGCTTCCCCTCCCTCGGCACCGTGCTGTGGTGGTGGTGCGGTTGCTCTGTGGGTGCGGTGGCTTTCCGGTGTGGCTTTCGGGTGTGGCTTTCCGGTGTGGCTTTCGGGTGTGGCTTTCCGGTGTGGCTTTCGGGTGTGGCTTTCGGGTGTGGCGGCTGCTCGGGTGCGACTTTTCGGGTGCGGTGGTGCGTGATGCCTGGTGCAGGTGTGTGATGCAAGGGTGCGGGGTGCTGTGCGGCACGGGCGGCACGGGCGGTATGGCCTGGTCTGGCCTGGCGTCAGGGTGCCGCCGCGTTCGTACGACTGTTTTATGTCGAGTGCGTTTGCCATGTGCGCGTTCCCTACCCAGCACATCACATCAAGCACGGACTCCGTCACGATTCGTTTCGAATTGACCGAAAACGGAGTAGATAGTTCCGGAGGTGGGGGTTCCGGAGGCGGCGGCTGAGACCGCGGGCCGGAGGGGCGGGCGGTGACGGCCCGGCTCAGACGAGGCGTACGGGCTTGTCCGGGCGTATCCCGACCTCGGCCAGCCACGCTCTCAGCGGGGCGGGGTCGCCGTCCTCTATCAGGCTCAGGACCCTGGGGGTCAGGTCGGCGGCACGTTCGCCCTTGACCAGCAGGGACGGGCCGTCGAGCCAGTCCAGGCCCGGGGTCGCGCCGGCGGTGTCCATCGCGGCGCAGCAGACCATCGCCGTGACGTGGTCGGCGAGCAGTTCCCGGGGGGTGCGTGGGGGCTGGAGGGGGAAGAGCGGGAGGACGCCGTCGTCCCAGAGGACGTCGGGGGCGGGAGCGGGAGCGGGGGCCGCTGCCCGGGGTGCGGAACCGGTGGCCTCCTCGCGGGCGAGCTCCGCGGTGATGCCTGCGGCGAGGGCGGCACTTCGGGGGTCGGGGGGTAGGGGGTCTTCCGGGGCTGGGGCCGGGGCTGGAACCGGATTCGGGTTGGAGGTCGTATCCGGGGGCGGGGGCAGTTCCGGGTCCGGGTCAGGACTCAGGTCCGGGGGCGGGCTCAGGGCCGGGTCCCGGGCCAGGTCCCGGTCGGGGCTCAGGTCCGGGTCCCGGGCCAGGTCCGGGTCCGTGTACAGCGCTGCGGCTGGGTCCGCGTGTGGGTCTCGGTGTACGTCTGAGGTCCCCTGCGGGTCCGGGGCGGCGTCCGGGGTCGCTTGCAGGTCCGGGCCCGCGTCCGGGGCTGGGGCCGCGTGCAGATCTGCGCCCGCGTCCGGAGCCACGTGCAGGTCCGGGCCCACGTGCGGGTCCGGGCGGGTGCCCGTGCGGGCGTCCGGGAGTGCGTCTGCGCTCGGGCCGGTGCCTGTGCGGGCGTCCGGCGGTGCGTCTGTGCCGGGGTGCGCGTCTCGGGGCGTGTCCGTGCCGGGGTGCGGAGACGGGAGCGGGTCCGTGCTCGGGAGCGGGTCCGTGCTCGGGAGCGGGTCCGTGCTCGGGAGCGGGTCGCGGGGGGAGTCCGAGTCCGGGTTCGAGGTGTCCCTGGGGTCCGTGGTGTCTGTGCGGGCGTCCGTGAGCGCCTCGGGGTCCGGGACCGAGCCGGTGTGCGCGGGCGCGGCGGGCGGGCCCGTGAGGTGGTCCAGGACGCGGGACAGGGTGGGGCCGGGCTCGGTGTCGCGGGACGTGCGGCGGACGCCGAGGGTGTCCAGGACCCGGTGGAGGCGGGCCGCGTCGGTGCGCCAGGCGCGGTCGACGACCTCGTCCGGGTACTCCTGCCAGTCCACCGGCGACCAGTCGGGGCCGGACTCCGCCGGGCCCCCGTGGAAGAGGCGGGCGGCCAGGAGGGAGGTGGCCTCGTCCACCAGGCCGGGCTCCTCCAGCAGGTCGCAGGCGGGACGCTCGCCGAGCCGGGAGGTGAAGCCCTCGGCCAGGCGGTCGCGCCGGGACAGTTCGGTGAGGGCCGCGACGACGCCCGCGTCCAGCCGGGACGGCCAGCGGCCCATCCGCCAGGCGGGCAGCGCCACCCGGGTCAGCAGGCGGTCCCAGCCGGCGTACGCCAGCCCGACCTGTTCCTGCGCGACGATCCGCAGCCCGTAATCCACAGCCTGTGCACGCTCGGCCGCCGCGGCGGCGACCCCGCGCTCCATCTCCGCCGCGTCCGCCCGGCAGCCGCGCAGCAGGAGCCGGGCCAGCCGGCCGGCGCCCGCGTACACCGCGCCGAACCCGGTTCGGCGGCCCGGCGCCGAGGTGACGGCGACGGCCGCGTCCAGGCCCCGCACGAAGCGCCGGGCGGCGGCTATGTCGGGGTGCGCCGAGGGCCCCGTACCGGCGACGACCGGGGCGAGGACCGCGCGCAGCTCGCCGACGCGCATCCACCACAGGAACGGGGAGCCGATGACGAGGACGGGGCTGGCCGTCGTACGGCGATGACCCGGGCGTCGTCCGGGGCCCGCCGTCGGATCGGGGTCGTCCGCCGGGGGCGGGGGGCCGTGGGCCGGATGGGTGCGGTCCTCCAGCCAGCTGTCGCAGTCCGGGGTGAGCGCTATGGCGGAGGGGGCGGGGACGTCGAGGCGGTCGGCGAGGTCCCGCACCAGCCGGTAGAGGTCGGGGGCGGCTTCCTCGGCGATCGGGACCGTGGGACTCATGGCGGGGCGGGCGCGGGCGAGGAGCAGCGCGAAGCCGGCGGCGGCCGCCAGCACGAGGAGCGCGACCCCACCCACCGCCCAGCGGGCGGCGTCCCAGCCCATGCCGACGAGGTGGCCGGTGGCCCCGCCCGCCAGCAGCACCACGGAGACGGCCGCGGGCAGCACCGCGACGGCCAGCGCCCGGCTGCGGACCCGCAGCACGGCCAGCGCCCGGGCACGCGCGGTCTGCGTCCCCGTCTCCACACCGATGCCGGTCACGTCCGGACCTCACCCCCTCCCGTCCTGGCGGTCCTGGCTGTCCTGGTCTTGCTCACTCCCCCACTGTGGCATCCGCCACTGACATCGCAATGCCGGTGGGCCAAGTGCTTGAACGCTTGCGCCGCACCCTAGTTGGGGCCCCGGCCCCCGTCAGCCGGATAGGACATCGGTCACTCGATGGAATGGCTTTGGGGAAAGGTGGGTGACGGAGGGCAAAGATCAGGCCCCGGATCCGAGAGGGATCCGGGGCCTGCGGAGTGCCTGGTCAGACAGCTGATGGCGGAAGGAAGCGGAGGGCTGGCTTACACGCCCGTCGCCGCCTTCGCCGCGATGTCCGTACGGTGCTGGGAGCCGTCCAGCCGGACCCGGGCGACGGCGCGGTACGCCCGCTCGCGCGCCGCGCCCAGATCGGCGCCCGTCGCGGTGACGGACAGGACGCGGCCGCCCGCGCTGACGACGGAGTCGCCGTCGCGCCGCGTGCCGGCGTGCAGGACGTAGGCGTGCGGGGCGTCCAGCTCGGCCACCTCGTCCAGGCCGGTGATCGGGTCGCCCGTGCGGGGGGTGCCTGGGTAGTTGTGCGAGGCGACGACGACGGTGACGGCCGCGTCGTCGCTCCAGCGCAGCGGTTCGAGGCCGGCGAGGTCGCCGGTGGCGGCGGCCATGAGGATGCGGGCGAGGGGGGTCTTCAGGCGGGCCAGGACCACCTGGGTCTCCGGGTCGCCGAAACGGGCGTTGAACTCGATGACCCGCACGCCCCGGCTGGTGATCGCCAGACCGGCGTAGAGCAGGCCGGAGAACGGGGTGCCGCGGCGGCGCAGCTCGTCCACGGTCGGCTGCAGGACGCTCTGGAGGACGTCGTCCACGAGCTTCGGGTCGGCCCAGGGCAGCGGGGAGTACGCGCCCATGCCGCCGGTGTTCGGGCCCTCGTCGCCGTCGAGGGCCCGCTTGAAGTCCTGGGCGGGCTGGAGCGGGACGACGGTCTCGCCGTCCGTCACGGCGAAGAGGGAGACCTCGGGGCCGTCGAGGTACTCCTCGATGACGACGCGCTCACAGGCGCCCGCGTGCGCCTTCGCGGCGTCGAGGTCGGCCGTGACGACGACGCCCTTGCCCGCGGCGAGGCCGTCGTCCTTCACGACGTACGGCGGGCCGAAGGCGTCGAGCGCCTCGTCGGCCTCCGCCTGGGTCGTGCAGACGTACGAGCGGGCGGTGGGAACACCGGCCGCGGCCATGACGTCCTTGGCGAAGGCCTTGGACCCCTCCAGCCGCGCGGCCTCCTTGGAGGGGCCGAAGACGGCGATGCCCGCCTCGCGCACGGCGTCCGCGACCCCGGCGACCAGCGGGGCCTCCGGACCCACGACCACCAAATCGGCGCCGAGCCGCGTGGCCAGCGCGGTGACGGCCGCGCCGTCCAGGGCGTCGACGGGGTGCAGCTCGGCGACCTCGGCGATGCCGGCGTTGCCGGGCGCGCAGTGCAGCGCGGTGACGGCGGGGTCGAGGGACAGGGAGCGGCACAGGGCGTGTTCGCGGGCGCCGGTACCGATGACGAGGACCTTCACGGGGTCAGCCTAACGGGAATGGGTGTGACGGGTTTGTGGGGGCTGCCGAAGGGGTGGGGCGCCGGGCGTCGTGGCTTCCTCCGAAGATGTGGGCCGCGGGAAGCCGCCGGCCCTTGTCCCGCCCGTGTCCCGGGGTCAGTCGTTCGAGAACTCCTCCATCACCGTCGCCCCCAGCTCCCGCACGATCAGTTCCTGGCCGGAGAGGGCCGACTCGACGAGGTCCGGGTCGTCGTCCTCGGGGATGTCGTCCTCCAGGGAGACCGGAGGCGGCTCGGGGGCGGCGGGCGGGGCAGGGGGCGCGGGGGCGGCGGCCGGTGCCGCGGCGGGCCGGGCGCCGGCCGCCGTGGGCTGGGCCGGTGCCGGGCGCAGGGCGGTCGTGGCACCGCCGGCGGCTCCTGCGGGCGTACCGCCGCCGTAGCCGCTCGCGGTGCCGCCGGCGGCCTGGCCGCCGAAGGCCCCGGGGCCGCCGTAACCGCCTCCGCCGCCGCTGCCCGGAGACGGGGGAGCCGCGCCACCGCCCGAGGGGTCGACGACCGCCTCGATCTTCCACTGCACGTTGAACTGTTCGGCCAGCGCCTGCCGCAGTACGTCCTCGCTGCCGCTGCTCGCGAAGTTGTCCCGGGCGCCGGCGTTGACGAAACCGAGGTGGAGGGTGGTGCCGTCGAATCCGGTGACCTGGGCGTTCTGGCTGAGGAGGATCCAGGTGAAGCGGCGGCGGTTCTTCACCGCTTCCAGGATGTTCGGCCAGAGGGAACGGGGGTCGAGGCCACCGGCGGGGGGTGGTGAGGCCGGCGGGGCGGACGCGGGTGCGGGGGCGGACACGGGCGTGGGAGCCGGGGCGGACGGGCCGGGCGCCGCCGGGGGGCGGCCGCCGCCGGGGGGCGCGGCGGTGGGCCAGCCGCCCGG
>NZ_JBHMCY010000089.1:0-4054 GCF_042430725.1 Streptomyces cinereospinus
CCGCCCTGCACCCCGGCGGGCACCACCTCGACGGCCTCCCCACCTACCCCTTCCAACGCCGGCGCTACTGGCTCACCCCCCTCCGTACCGCCGGTGACGTCGGATCGGCCGGGCTGGAGGCCGTCGAGCATCCGTTGCTGAGCGCGGCCGTCACCGTGGCCGACGCGGACCGGGTGATCATGACGGGCCGGCTGTCGCCCGGCCGTCAGGAGTGGCTGGCCGATCACGACATCCTGGGCAGCCTGCTGCTGCCGGGCACCGGCTTCGTGGAGCTGGCCGTCCGGGCCGCCGACCACGTCGGGTGCGGGCGGCTGGAGGAGCTGACCCACCGGGCGCCGCTGGTGCTGCCCGCCGCCGGCACGGTGACCGTGCAGGTCGTGGTGGACGCGGCGGACGAGGCGGGCGTACGGCCGCTGACCATCCACGCGCGGCCCGACGCCGGCGCACCGTGGACGTTGCACGCGACCGGCGCCGTGGCACCGGCCACGGCCGAGGCGTCCTTCGACCTGGCCCAGTGGCCTCCGGCGGGCGCGACCCCGCTGCCGGTCGAGGGGTTCTACGAGAGTCTGCGCGAGCGCGGTTACGGCTATGGCCCCGTGTTCCGCGCGCTGCGCAGGGCCTGGCGGCACGGTGCGCACGTGTACGCCGAGGTGGAGCTGCCCGAGGGCGGTGACGGCACCGCGTACGCGCTGCACCCGGCCCTGCTGGACGCGGCCATGCACGCGGACCAGTTGGGGGAGCACGGGGCCGTCGAGGGCGGGACGCTGCTGCCGTTCTCCTGGTCGGGTGTGACCCTGCACGCCACGGGAGCGACCGCGCTGCGGGTGCATCTGGAGCGGCTGCGCGGCGACGAGGTGTGCGCCATGCGGCTCGCCGACCCGACAGGCCGGCCGGTGGCGACGGTGGAGCGGATGACCGTACGTCCCGTCACCGCGGACCAGCTCGACGGGGGCGGCCACGGTGGCGATCTCCTCCGGCCGGCCTGGACGCCGGTGCCGGTGCCGGTGCCGGTGCCGGTGCCGGTTCCGCGGGGCGCGGGCGAGGCGGCGCTCGTGGGCGACCTGCCCGGTACCGGGCTCCCGAGCCACGCCGGCCTGGCCGCGCTGGACGTCGTACCGCCCGTGGTGTTCTGGTCCGTGGCGTCCGCCGAGGGCGACGTGCCGCGCGGGTACCGGGCGAGCACCGGCGAGGTACTGGCCGCCGTGCGGGAGTGGCTGGCGGACGACCGGTTCGCCGGCAGCCGGCTGGTGTTCGTCACCCGGGGCGCCGTGGCGGCCGTCGAGGGGGAGCCGGTCGACGTGGCCCAGGCGCCCGTGTGGGGGCTGGTGCGGGCCGCGCAGGCCGAGCATCCCGGCAGGTTCGGGCTGGTCGACACCGACCGGACGGCGGAGTCCGCCGCCGTGCTCGGACGGCTCGCCGGGACGGCCGAACCGGAACTCGCCCTGCGGTCGGGCCGGACGACCGTGCCCCGCCTCGCGCCGGCGACCGGTGGCGGCGGCGCGGCGCCGTGGAACTCCACGGGCACCGTGCTCGTCACCGGTGGCACGGGCGCCCTGGGCGCGCTGGTCGCCCGGCACCTCGTCACCGAGCACGGCGTGCGGCACCTGCTGCTGACCAGCCGCCGCGGCCCGGACGCGCCCGGCGCGGACGCGCTGTGCGCGGAGCTGACCGGGCTCGGCGCGACCGTGTCCGTGGTGGCCTGCGACGTCGCCGACCGGGACCGGCTCGCCGCCGTGCTGGCCGGCGTCCACGACGACCATCCGCTGCACGCGGTCGTGCACGCGGCGGGGACCGCCGACAGCGGGCTCGTCACCGACCTGACGCCCGAGCGGCTCGACAAGGTGCTCGCGGCCAAGGCCGACGCGGCCTGGCACCTGCACGAACTCACCCTCGACGCCGGCCTGGACGCGTTCGTGCTGTTCTCCTCGGCCGGCGGCCAGGTGCTCGCCGCCGGGCAGGGCAACTACGCCGCCGCCAACGTCTTCCTGGACGCCCTCGCCGCGCACCGCGCCGCCGCGGGACTGCCCGGGACATCGGTCGCCTTCGGCCTGTGGGACACCCGCGACCCGGGCGCGTCCGGGCGGGCCACCGACCCCGACCCGGCCCAGGCGCGCCGCGCCGGCATGCCCGCGCTGCCGGCCGCCGACGCGCTCGCCCTGCTCGCCGCCGCCCCCGCCGCCGGGGAGCCCTGCCTGATGGCGCTGCTGGTCGACCGGGCGGGAGTCCGGGCCCGGGGCGAGGTACCCGCGCTGCTGCGTGGACTGGTGCGCGGCGGGACCACCCGCCGCGCCGCCGGGGCCGCCGCGGCCGGAGCCCGCGCGCACACCTTCGCCGGACAACTGGCGGGGCTGTCCGGGGCCGAGCGGGTGCGCGCCGCGGTCGACCTCGTACGCGACCGTGCCGCGGCCGTGCTCGGTCACGCGAGCGGCGACGACGTCCGCGCCGACCGGTCCTTCTCCGACCTCGGCTTCGACTCGCTGGCCGCGGTCGAGCTGCGCAACGCGCTGAACGCCGCCACGGGCCTGCGGCTGCCCGCCACCCTCGTCTTCGACCACCCCAACGCCCAGGCGGCGGGCGAGTTCCTCGTCTCCCGGCTAACCGGGACCGCCACCGCGGTCGCCGCGCCCGCCCCCGTACCGGCGTCCGCCGTGCCGGCCGACGAGCCGATCGCCGTCGTCGCCGTCCACTGCCGCTTCCCCGGCGGGGTGAACTCGGCGGAGGACCTGTGGCGGCTGCTCGACGAGGAGCGCGACGCCGTCACCGGGTTCCCGGCCGACCGGGGCTGGGACGTCGACGGCGTGTACGACCCGCGGCCGGGCGTCCCCGGCAAGACGTACGTGCGCAGCGGCGGATTCCTGCACGACGCCGGGGAGTTCGACCCGGAGTTCTTCGGCATCATGCCGCGCGAGGCGCTCGCCCTGGACCCGCAGCAGCGGCTGCTGCTCCAGGGGGCCTGGGAGACCTTCGAGCGGGCCGGGATCGACCCCGGCTCGGTGCGCGGCAGCCGGACCGGCGTCTACGTCGGCGTCATGTACACGGAGTACGGCGTGCGGGTGCAGCAGCACGTGCCCGAGGAGATCGCCGCCTACCTGTCCGGCGGCAGCGGCGCCAGCATCGCCTCGGGGCGGGTCGCCTACACCCTCGGCCTGGAGGGCCCCGCGGTCACCATCGACACCGCCTGCTCCTCGTCCCTGGTGGCCCTGCACATCGCCTGCCAGGCGGTGCGGCAGGGCGAGGTCGCCATGGCGCTGGCGGGCGGCGTGACCGTACTGCCGACACCCGACGTGTTCGTGGACTTCAGCCGGCAGCGGGGTCTGGCGCCGGACGGCCGGTGCAAGGCGTTCGCCAAGGGCGCCGACGGCACCGGCTGGTCCGAGGGCATCGGCCTGCTGCTGGTGGAACGGCTCTCCGACGCCCGCCGCAACGGCCACCCGGTGCTGGCCGTGATCCGCGGGTCCGCGATCAACCAGGACGGCGCGTCCAACGGCCTCACCGCCCCCAACGGCCCCTCCCAGCAGCGGGTCATCGAGGCGGCGCTGGCCGCGTCGGGGCTCTCGGCGCGGGACGTCGACCTGATCGAGGGACACGGCACGGGCACCGCGCTCGGCGACCCCATCGAGGCGCAGGCGCTGCTGGCGACGTACGGGCAGGACCGGCCGGCGGACCGGCCGGTGTGGCTCGGCTCGGTGAAGTCCAACCTCGGGCACGCGCAGGCCGCGGCCGGCGCCGCCGGCGTGATCAAGCTGATCCAGGCCATGCGCCACGGCGTCATGCCGCGCACGCTGCACGTGGACGAACCCTCCGACCAGGTCGACTGGACGGCGGGCGCGGTGGAGCTGCTCACCCGGGCCAGGGACTGGCCGCGCGACGACCGGCCGCGCCGCGCCGCCGTGTCGTCCTTCGGGCTCAGCGGCACCAACGCGCACGTCGTCCTGGAGGAGCCGCCGGCCGACCTGCGGGAGGCGGCGGACGTCGCGCCGCACGACTCCCCGGCCGACGTGCGGGAGGCGGCGGACGTCGCGCCGCACGACTCCCCGGCCGACGTGCGGGAGGC
>NZ_JBHMCY010000089.1:4153-28304 GCF_042430725.1 Streptomyces cinereospinus
CGGCGGACGTCGCGCCGCACGACTCCCCGGCCGCCGCCCCGCTGCCGTGGGTGCTGTCCGCCCGGACCGACACGGCACTGCGCGCCACCGCCGAACGCCTCGCCGCCCACGTCACCGCCGCCGCCCCGGCCGCCGCCGACGTCGGCCGGTCCCTCGCCTCCGGCCGGGCCGCGCTGGAGCACCGGGCTGTGGTGCTCGGCGCGAACCGGACGGAACGGCTCGCCGCGCTCCGGGCCGTCGCCGCCGGACGGCGCGCGCCCGGCGCGGTGACCGGCACCGCCGCGCCGGACGCCCGTCTCGCCGTGCTGTTCACCGGCCAGGGCGCCCAGCGCCTCGGCATGGGACGCGAACTGCACTCCGCCCATCCCGGGTTCGCCGCCGCCTTCGACGCGGCCGTGGACCAGCTCGACGCGCACCTCGACCGGCCCCTGCGGGACGTGATCTGGGGGGACGACCAGGAACTCGCCGACCGGACGGTGTACGCGCAGGCCGGACTGTTCGCCGTGGAGACGGCGCTGTTCCGGCTGGTCGAGTCGTGGGGGGTGCGGCCGGACTTCGTGGCCGGGCACTCCATCGGCGAGCTGGCCGCCGCGCACGTTGCCGGAGTGCTGTCCCTGCCGGACGCGGCCCGCCTGGTCGCCGCGCGGGGCCGGCTGATGCAGGCCCTGCCCGCCGGCGGCGCGATGGCCGCGATCCAGGCCGGGCCCGCCGAGGTGCGCGACGCGCTGCCGGACGGCGTGTCCCTCGCGGCGGTCAACGGGCCGCGGTCGGTGGTCGTCTCCGGGCCCGAGGACGCCGTGACCGCCGCCGTCGACCGCTTCCGCGCACAGGGCCGCAAGGCCACCCGCCTGCGGGTCAGCCACGCCTTCCACTCCGCGCTGATGGAACCGATGCTGGACGACTTCCGGGCGGTCGCCTCGGCGCTGGCCTACCACCCGCCGCGCATCCCCGTGGTCTCCAACGTCACCGGACGCCCGGCCGACCCGCAGACGCTGTGCGCCCCCGGCTACTGGGTGGACCACGTCCGGCGCACCGTCGCCTTCGCCGACGGCGTCGGCGACCTGGCCGGGCGCGGTGTGACCGCCTTCCTCGAGCTCGGCCCCGACGCCGCGCTGACCCCGATGGTGGACGAGGTCACCGACGGCGGCCGGCTCGTGGTGCCCGCGCTGCGCCGCGACCGCTCCGAACCGGCCCAGCTGCTCACCGCGCTCGCCGAGCTGTACGTCAGCGGCGTCCCCGTGCGCTGGACGGAGGTGTTCGCGCACACCGGCGCCCGCCACGTCGACCTGCCCACCTACCCCTTCGAAAGACGGCACTTCTGGCTCTCGCCGCCGGCCACCGGGACCTCGCCCGCGCGGGAGGCCGGTGACGCGACCGGGCACGGCCTGCGCAACGCCGCCCACCCCTTGCTGTCCGCGGTCATGCCCGCGCCGCAGGGCGGCGGCCTGGTGCTCACCGGCCGGATCTCGACGCAGACCGAGGACCAGGCCTGGCTCGCCGACCACAACGTGCTGGGCATGGGGCTGCTGCCCGGCACCGGATTCGTCGAACTCGCCCTGCGCGCCGCCGAGGAGGCCGGCTGCGACACCGTGGAGGAACTGGTCATCCAGCAGCTGATGCCGCTGCCCGACCGGGGCGGCGCCGCCGTACAGGTCGTCGTCGACGGGCCGGACGGGGCCGGGCGGCGCCCGTTCGCGATCTACTCCCGCTTCGAGGACGCCCCCGACACGGTGCCCTGGACCCGGCACGTCACCGGCGTGCTCGCCACCGAGCGGCGGCCCGCCTTCGACGGCACCCGGTCCGGCCTCGGCGGCGCCCCGTGGCCGCCCGCCGACGCCCGCCCGGTCGACATCGACGGCGTCTACGACTACCTGACCGGCAAGGGCTACCACTTCGGCCCGATGTTCCGGGGCCTGCGCGCGGTATGGCTGCGCGACCGGGACCTGTTCGTCGAGGTCGCGCTGCCCGACCACGCCGAGCAGGACGCCCGCGCCTACCGGCTGCACCCGTCGCTGCTGGACGCCGCCCTGTCCGCCACGGACTTCCTCGGCGGCCGCAGACCGCAGGACGCCGGGGCGGGCCAGCTGCCGTTCTCCTGGTCCGGGGTACGACTGCACGCGGCGGGCGGCCTCAGCCGGCTGCGGGCCCGGATCAACTGGATCGGCTCCGACGAACAGGCCGGTTCCGAGGCCGTCCGCATCGAGCTGGCCGCCCCCGACGGCAGCCCCGTCGCCTCCGTCGAGTCGCTCGTGGTACGACCGGTCACCGCGGACCGGCTGGTCGCCGAGGGCGCCGCCCAGACCGGCACGCGGCACCTGGAGTCGGTGTTCCGGGCGTCCTGGAGCCAGCTGCCGCTGGGCGACGCCGGCACCGCCGCGCCGGGCCGGTGGGCCGTCCTCGGCACCGGCGGATCCGGGATCGGCCCCGACGACGTCCCGGTCCACGCCGACCTCGCCGCGCTCACGGTCGCGCTGGACGCGGGCGCGGCCGTACCGGAAGTGGTGTTCCTGCCGGTCGAACCGGGCGACGGGGAGACGCCGGACGCGGTCCGCTCGCGGCTGCGGACCGTGCTCGACACCCTCCGGCGGTTCCTCGCCGACGAGCGGCTCGCCACCACCCGGCTGGCCGTCCTCACCTGGTTCGGTGCCGACGGGGACGGCGCGCACCTGGACCTGACCGTCGCACCGGTGTGGGGTCTGGTCCGCGCGGCGCAGGCCGAACACCCCGGCCGGATCGTGCTGGTGGACCTGGACGCCCAGGAGTCCTCGCTCGGCATGCTGCCCGCCGTCACCGCCCTGGCCGAACCCGAGGTGTCGGTGCTCGGCAACCAGGTGCGCGTGCCACGGCTGGCCCACGTGCCGCAGCCGGCCGAGCCGGCGGCGCCGCGCTGGCGGCCGGACGGCACCGTGCTGATCACGGGCGGCACCGGCGGACTGGGCGCCCAGGTCGCCCGGCACCTCGTCACCGCCCACGGCGTACGCCACCTGCTGCTCGTCGGCCGCCGGGGCCCGGACGCCCCGGGCGCCGAGGAACTGCGCGACGAACTCGCCGAGTCGGGGGCCGAGGTCACCGTGGCGGCCTGCGACGTCGCCGACCGGGACGCGCTCGCCGCGCTGCTCGCCACCGTCCCCGCGGACCACCCGCTCACCGGGGTGGTCCACGCGGCCGGGGTGCTGGACGACGCCCTGGTCACCTCGCTGACCCCGGAGCGACTGGACACGGTGCTGCGGCCCAAGGCGGACGCGGCCTGGGCGCTGCACGAACTGACCGAGGACCTCGGCCTCGACGCCTTCGTGCTGTTCTCCTCGGTCGCGGGGCTGCTCGACCCGCTCGGCCAGGGCAACTACGCCGCGGCCAACGCCTTCCTCGACGCGCTGGCCCGGCACCGGCACCGGCACGGGCTGCCCGCCACCTCCCTGGTGTGGAACCTGTGGGCGGGGGAGAGCGGCATGGGCGGCGGCACCGACCCCGCGCTGGTGCACCGCCTGGCCGCCCGCGGCACCCCGGTGCTGACCGCCGCCGAGGGGCTCGCCCTGTTCGACCGGGCGCTCACCGTGGACGAGCCCGTCCTGGTGCCGCTGCGGCTCGACCCGTCCGGCACGCGGATCCCGGCCGCGCTGCGCGACGTGCTGCCGGCCGCCCCGCGCAGCGCGCCCGCCGCCGGGACCGTCCCGGCACCGCGGCCGGCGGAGACCGGCGGCCCGGACGGCCTGCTGCGGCGGCTGGCCGGGCTGACCGCCGACGGCCGGGAACGGCACCTGGCCGACCTCGTCCGCGGCCAGGTCGCCGAGGTGCGCCAGAGCGACCCCGGCAGCGTCGACATGGACCGGGGCTTCACCGAACTGGGCCTGGACTCGCTCGCCGCCATCGAACTGCGCAACCGGCTCGGCGCGGCGACCGGGCTGCGGCTGCCGGCCACGATGATGTTCGACCACCCCACACCGGCCGACGTGGTCGCGCTGCTGCTGGAGGAGCTGGCCGCCGAACTGCCGGACGCCCCGGCCCCGGCCGAGCCGGTCCCCGGGCCGGACGGCGGGCAGCCCGACGACGCGGAGGTCCGGCGCCGGCTGGCCACCGTGCCCGTGTCGGCGCTGCGCGCGGCCGGACTGCTGGACACGATCCTGCGCCTGGGCGACGGCCCCGCGCCCGGCGTGCCGCCCGTCGCCGGGGCGGCGGACGCCCCGGCGGACCGCAGCGAGGAGATCAGAAGCATGGACGTCGACGACCTGGTCGCCGCCGCCCTCGCGGGCGCGGACGCCGGTGAGGAGCAGGACCGATGACGACCGCGGACAGCACGAAGATCGTCGCGGCGCTGCGGGCGTCGATGCTGGAGAACGACCGGCTCAGGCAGGAGAACGCCCGGCTGCTGCGGGCCGCCGCCGAACCGGTCGCCATCATCGGCATGGCCTGCCGCTATCCCGGCGGCGCCGACTCCCCCGGAGCGTTCTGGCGGCTGCTGGCCGAGGGCCGCGACGCCGTCACCCCGTTCCCCGCCGACCGCGGCTGGGACGTCGAGGGACTCTACGACCCGGAGCCCGGCAGACCCGGCCGGACCGTCACGTGGGAGGGCGCCTTCCTGCACGACGCCGCCGAGTTCGACGCGGACCTGTTCGGCATGTCGCCGCGCGAGGCCCGGGACATCGACCCGCAGCAGCGGGTGGTGCTGGAGACGGCGTGGGAGGCGCTGGAGCACGCCAGGATCGACCCGCTCTCCCTCAAGGGCAGCCCCACCGGCGTGTACTGCGGCGTCATGTACCACGACTACGACGGTGCCGACGGCGGCGGCAGCCTCACCAGCGGCCGCATCTCCTACACCCTGGGCCTGCAGGGCCCCGCCGTCTCCATCGACACCGCCTGCTCCTCGTCGCTGGTCGCCCTGCGGACGGCGACGCACGCGCTGCGCGCCGGCGAGTGCACGCTCGCCCTGGCCGGCGGCGTGACCGTGATGTCCACACCGGAGACGTTCGTCTACTTCAGCTCGCAGCGCGGCCTGGCCCCGGACGGCCGCTGCAAGTCCTTCGCGGCCGCCGCGGACGGCACCGGCTGGGGCGAGGGGTCGGGCCTGCTGGTGCTGGAGCGGCTGTCGGACGCCGAGCGCAACGGCCGGCGGATCCTCGCCGTCGTGCGGGGCGTGGCCACCAACTCCGACGGGGCGTCCAGCGGCATCACGGTGCCCAACGGACCGGCGCAGCGGCGGGTCATCCGGGACGCGCTCCAGCAGGCGGGCCTGCGGGCCGACGAGGTCGACGCGGTGGACGCGCACGGCACCGGCACCCGGCTCGGCGACCCCATCGAGGCGCAGGCGCTCCTCGCCACCTACGGCAGGGACCGGCCGGCGGACCGGCCGCTGTGGCTGGGCTCGGTGAAGTCCAACATCGGGCACACGCAGGCGGCCGCCGGGGTCGCCTCGATCATCAAGATGGTGCTGGCCATGCGGCACGGCGTACTGCCGGCGACCCTGCACGTGGACGCGCCGACCCCGCAGGTGGACTGGTCGGCCGGGCACGTGTCCCTGCTGACGGAGGCCAGGCCCTGGCCGGACACCGGGCGGCCGCGGCGGGCGGCGGTGTCCTCGTTCGGCATCAGCGGGACCAACGCGCACGTGGTCCTCGAACAGGCGGCCCACGCGCCGGGCGACGGCAGCCGTGCGGCGACCCACTGAACGGGCGGAGCAGCCGATGCGCGTACACACCGAGGAGACCGGCGACGGCCACCGGCTGGAGCCGGCCCGGCTGCGGCACGTCCTCGGCCACTTCTGCACCGGGATCGCCGTCATCACCGCGCGGGAGGACGGCCGGCCGCCGGTCGGGTTCACCTGCCAGTCGTTCGTCTCCCTGTCGCTGGAGCCCCCGCTGGTGTCGTTCTCGGTCTCCCGGCTCTCCCGGTCCTGGCCGGGCATCCGGCGCGCCGGCCGGTTCTGCGCCAACATCCTCAGCGCCGACCAGGAGCCGCTGTGCCGCCGGTTCGCGGCCGGCGACGGCGACCGGTTCGCCGGCGTCGAGTGGTGGCCGAGCCCGGTCACCGGGTCGCCCCGGCTGGCGGGTGCGCTGGCCTGGGTCGACTGCACCGTCGAGGCGGTCCATCCGGGCGGCGACCACCGGATCGCCGTCGGCCGGGTCCAGGACCTCGACGTCACCGCCGGCGAACCTGGCCCGCTGCTGTTCTACCTGGCCCGCTTCCACCGTGCCGCGCCCGCCACTCCCTAGAGGGTGGTGCGCCGGTCGTGCCGGGCTCGCGGCCTGGTCGACGAGACACCCCCTAGCGGCTCGGCACCCACCCCCTGAAGCGTCCGGCCGACCCCCCTCAGTGCCCGGTCGGCCGTCTCACCGGTCCGGCACGGCGTCCTAGTGTCGGCCGCAGCCCCCTTGTGTGCGGTTCTCGTCTCGCGGAGGAAGTCATGAGATTCGGCCTGATCTACCATCACCAGCTGCCGCGGCCCTGGGCGGAGGACAGCGAGGAGAGGCTGTTCAACGAGGCGCTGGAGCAGATCGAGCTGGCCGACCGGCTCGGTCTCGACTACGCGTGGGCGACCGAGCACCACTTCTTCGAGGAGTACTCCCACTCGTCGGCGCCCGAGGTGTTCCTGGCCGCCGCCGCGGCCCGCACCAGCCGGATCCGGCTCGCGCACGGCATCGTGCACATGCCGCCCGCGGTCAACCACCCGGCGCGCATCGCCGAGCGGCTCGGCGTGCTCGACCTGATCTCCGGCGGCCGGCTGGACTTCGGGTCCGGGCAGGGCAGTTCGCAGCTGGAGGTCGGCGCGTTCGGCATCGAGCTGAAGGACAAGTACGAGCAGTGGCACGAGGCGCTGGACGTCGTCGTGCGGATGATGACCGAGACGCCGTTCACCGGCCACCAGGGCACCTGGGTGTCCATGCCGCCGCGCAACGTCGTGCCCAAGCCCAAGCAGAAGCCGCACCCGCCGCTGTGGCGGGCGTGCACGCGCCGCGACAGCATCCAGGACGCCGCCCGTGAGGGCATGGGCGCGCTGGCCTTCTCCTTCGTCGACCCGGAGGAGGCCAAGGAATGGGTGGACGCCTACTACGGCACCCTCGCGTCGGAGGAGTGCCGGCCGCTGGGCCGCGCGGTCAACGCGAACGTGGCCATGGTGCTGCCGTTCATGTGCCACGAGGACGAGGAGGTCGCACTGGACCGCGGCCTGGAGGCGGCGCACTTCTTCTCGTACTCGCTGATGCACTACTACATGACCGGTGAGCACCGGCCCGGGGTCACCGACATCTGGGCCGAGTTCCAGGCGGCCAAGGAGGCGCTGGGCTTCACCCGGACGCCGGCCGCGCCCGCCGCGGACGACGGCCAGAGCGGCGTCGAGCAGGCGATGATGGACCAGGTCGGCATGTTGCGGCGGGGCATCGGCACTCCGGAGCAGATCCGCGACATCGTCCGGCGCTACGAGGCCGTCGGCGTCGACCAGATCATCTTCTCGGTGCAGATCGGCAAGAACCGGCACGAGCACATCTGCGAGTCGCTGGAGCTGTTCGCCCGCGAGGTGATGCCGGAGTTCGTCGAGGGCCGCGACCGCAAGGAGGCCGAGAAGGCCGAGCGGCTGAGCGTGCCGGTCAAGGAGGCCCTCGGCCGTGTGGAGCGCACCAGCGTGGACGTGTCGGACTTCGCCATCGCGCCGGAGCTCTCCCTGCCCGACTATCAGGACGACGAAGACGACGACTGACCGGCGCCCCCCGTGGTGCGGGGGCGCGCGGCTCACCTCGGTTCGGCCCGAACGAAGGGACAGGCAGTGACCGTTGGCACCGGAGAGTGGATCCGGCGTTTCCATCCGGCTCCGCAGGCGGCCGCGCAGCTGGTGTGCCTCGCGCACGCGGGCGGCGCGGCGTCCTACTTCTTCCCCGTCTCCAAGGCGCTGTCGCCCGCCGTGGACGTGCTGGCCGTGCAGTATCCCGGCCGGCAGGAACGGCGCCGGGAGACGCCCTTCGAGAACGCGGAGCTGCTCGCCGACGCCGTCGCCGAACAGCTCGCGGACGTCACCGGCCGGCCGCTGGCCCTGTTCGGCCACAGCCTCGGCGCGACGGTCGCCTTCGAGGTCGCGCGGCGGCTGGAGGCCGCCGGGATCACCCCGCGGGCGCTGTTCGTCTCGGGCCGGACGGCACCCTCGCGCCACCGCACGCAGTGGGTGCACCTGGGCGACGACGAGCAACTGCTCGCGGAGATCGTCAAGATGGAGGGCACCGACCCGGCGATGCTGAGCGACCCCGAGGTCGTCCGGATGATCCTGCCCGCGTTCCGCGGCGACTACAAGGCCGCCGAGACCTACCGCTACCGGCCCGGCCCGGCCCTGCGGTGCCCCGTGCTGGCCCTGACCGGGGACGCCGACCCGCAGGTCACCGTGGCCGAGGCCGAGGCGTGGCGGGAGCACACCACCGGCCCCTTCGACCTGCGCGTGTTCCCCGGCGGCCACTTCTACCTCAACCAGCACGCCGGGGACGTCGTCGCGCTGATCCGGCAATGGATGACCGCCCGGGCCGGCCACCGCGCCCCTCCGTGACGCCCTGACGCCGGTGCCGTCGTCACCCTGCCGGCAGGAGGGACGACGGCACCGGCGCAACCCGCCCTACCGGTCGGCCGGGACCGCCCCACCGCCCTCCCCGGCGCGGGTCCGCACCAGGACGCCCACGCCGTCCAGGACGCGGTCCAGGCCGAAGGCGAACTCCTCGTCGCTGCCGGTGGGTTCGTCGAGCACCCCGGCGTCGATCACCCGGTTCATCGCCGGGAACCGGCCCGGCTCGGTGAGGCCGCGCATCAGCCTGCCGTACGACGCCATCGCCGTCCGCTCGTCCGGCGCCGCCGCGAGGAACGACTGCCGCACCTCCGCGGTCACCGTCGCCTCGTTGCGGATGAAGCCGCTCAGCAGCATGATCACCGACAGTTTCTCGCTCTCGGCGAGCGCGGTCGCGCCCAGCCGGGCCAGGCCCTGCTCCAGCCAGTTGAGCTGGTGCGGCGTCATCGGCGGTCCGCTGACCGGGACGTACAGGGCCCAGGTGTGCCGGTCGAGGATCGCGTGCTGCTCGCACGCCCAGCGCCGCAGGCCCTCGCGCCATCCGCCGTCCGCCGCGTGCGGGGACGGCGGCGTGCGGTATATCGCGTCCACCATGAGCAGGAGCAGGTCCTCCTTGGACGCCACGTAGCGGTACAGGGACATGGGGGAGGCGTCGAGTTCGGCGGCCACCCGGCTCATCGAGACGGCGGCCAGGCTCTCCACGCCGGCCACCGCCACCGCGGCCTCCACGATGCGCGGCAGGCTCAGCGCGCGTTTCGGCCCCTTGGCCGGCCGGTCGCGCAGCCCCCACGCGTCGGCGAGGTGGGCGGGCAGGCCCTGGTCCATGTGCCCCTCCATCGTCGTCCACTTTCTGTCGCCATGCGGAATGCGGAATGCGGAATTCGGCGTTTCCGGGAAAGGGAAAGCCGGCCTAGATCAGGTCGTCGCGGATCAGCCCGGCCGTCCGCAGTTCTGCCAGCCATTTCTCCACCGCCGTGAACGTCTCCGACCGGTCTTCCTGCCACATTGCGGCGATCTCGTCAGTGGCGAGATGGGGGTCGCCGCCCCAGCGTTGCAGGGAGATCCAGGCGACCGTGTACGGAGGCGGATAGAAGTGTGCCTTTCCCGTGTGCCCCCCGCGCAGCACGAGCCAGCCGTCGTGATTCACCGTGACCTCGACACCGCGTTCCCGGTGCAGCGGCATGCTCGCCCCTCCAACTCATCGATCGCACGCATGCGAAACCCCGCCTGGTCTGCCCTGACGTGGTCTGCATCGCACGTCAAGAGGCGGGTGGACACCGGACTGTGTATGGGATACGCTTTATAGCGTACGGTACACGCAGATCGCCTTCAAGATACTGCGGACGTGCTCTCCGTATGGCAAGGGGTGCAACGGCGAATGATCCAGGACTTGGCTGTCGAAGCCAGTGGGCTGAGGAAATCCTACGGAAAAGTACAGGTGCTCCGGGGGGTCGACATCAGCGTTCGGAAGGGCAGTGTCTTCGCGCTGCTCGGACCGAACGGCTCGGGAAAGACCACCACGGTTCGTATTCTGTCGACACTGACGTCTCCCGATGCCGGCCAGGCGAAAGTCGCCGGCTTCGACATCGCCCGGGAGCGGCGCAACGTCCGGCAGCGGATCACGCTGACCGGGCAGCAGGCGGCGATCGACAAGAATCAGACCGGCGCGGAGAACCTGTACATGATGGCCCGGCTCTCCGGGCTGCCCCGGGGCGAGGCCCACGAGCGTGCGCGGTACCTGCTCGACAGGTTCGACCTCACCGAGGCGGGCGGGCGCCGGCTCGGCACGTACTCGGGCGGCATGGCCCGGCGTCTGGACCTCGCGGCGAGCCTGGTCGGCGCCCCCTCGGTGGTCTTCCTCGACGAGCCGACCACCGGTCTGGACCCGCGCAGCCGGCAGGCGCTGTGGGGCGTCATCGCGGACCTCACCGCGAGCGGCCTGACCGTGTTCCTCACCACCCAGTACCTGGAGGAGGCGGACCGCCTCGCGGACCGCGTCGCCCTGCTCGACGGCGGCACCGTGGTCGCCGAGGGCACGCCGGACGAGCTCAAGGAGCGGGTCGCCGGGCAGCGCCTGGACCTCGAACTGGCCGACCGGGTCGCCTTCGAGACCGTGCTCGGGCTGCTCGGCGACCGGGCTGCCGAGCAGGACCGCGACCTGCTGACCGTCGGCGTGGCCACGGACGGCTCGGCCTCCCAGGTCCGGGCCCTGCTCGACGAGGTCGACCCCGGCCGCGACCGCGTCACCAAGTTCGACGTCCGCAGCGCCACCCTGGACGACGTGTTCCTGGCGCTGACCGGCCGCACCGCCGCGAGCGCGGAGGCGGACGAAGTGAAGGAGACCGCCGGTGTCTGAGAGCATCGTCCTGAACGCCGCGCCCCGTTCCGTCGGAACGGTGTCCAGCCTGCTGACGATGATCGGCCGCTGCACGCGCCTGACGCGGCGTGACGTCGACGCGCTGATCATGTCCCTGATGCTGCCGATCATGATGATGGTGCTGTTCGTCTACCTCTTCGGAGGCGCGATCCAGACGGGCGGCGACTACGTCACCTACGTGGCACCCGGCGTACTCCTGCTGTGCACCGCGTGGGGGGCGGCCCAGACCGGCGTCGGCGTGGCCAACGACATGAGCACCGGCATCGTCGACCGGTTCCGCTCCATGGACGTCAGCGGCGCGGCCCTGCTGGGCGGCCACGTGATGGCCAGCATCATCAAGAACATCGCCTCGACCGTCGTGGTGATCGGGGTCGCCCTGCTCATCGGGTTCCGTCCCGAGGCCGACGTCCTGGGCTGGCTGGCGGCCGGCGGTGTGCTGGTGGCGTTCATCCTCGCGATGTCCTGGCTGTCGGCCGTCGTCGGCCTGCTCACCAAGTCCACGGACGCGGCCGCCAGTTTCGCCTTCGTGATGATGTTCCTGCCGTACGTCAGCAGCGCCTTCGTGCCGATCGACACGCTGCCGAGCTGGCTGCAGGGCGTCGCCGAGCACCAGCCGTGCACCGCCATCATCGAGAGCGTGCGGGGCTTCCTGCTCGACGGGCCGGTCGGTGACCACGCCTGGATCGGGCTCGCCTGGTCGGCCGGCATCCTGCTGGTGTCCGTGACGCTCGCCGCGGTCTTCTTCCAGCGGCGCGCCGACTAGTTTCCAGGTCCACCGCGGCCCGACCGCACCGACGGCGGCGGCCTCGGCTGCCTCCACGACGGGCGTCGTGGAGGCACCCGCCGTGTCAGGACTCCTTGCGCCACCAGACGCCCACGCTGTCGGCCGCCTTGATCTCCTCCTTGATGCCGTGGGCGTCGCGGTACTCGTGGACCGCGGCACGGCACGGGGCCATGTTGTAGTCGTCGATGATGACGAAGCCGCCGGGCGACAGCTTGGGGTAGAGCGCCGACAGCGAGTCCCTCGTCGAGACGTACAGGTCCCCGTCCAGCCGCAGTACGGCCAGCGACTCGATGGGCGCGGCCGGCAGCGTCTCGTCGAACCAGCCCTCCAGGAACTCGACCTGCTCGTCCAGCAGGTCGTAGGACTCGAACACCGCCCGGACCGCGTCCGCCGAGACGCTGAGCACGGTGTTGAGGTTGTGCAGGGCCATCTCCTGGTCCAGCGGGTGGCTGCCGTCGCCGGCCTCCGGCACCCCCTCGAAGGAGTCGGCGACCCACACCCGCCGGTCCGTCACCGCGTGCGCCTTGAGGACGGCGCGCATCAGCACGCAGACGCCGCCGCGCCAGACACCGGTCTCGATCAGGTCGCCGGGCACCCCGTCCGCGAGGGCGCGTTCGACGCAGTACTGCACGTTGTCGAGGCTCTCGGGGCTGACCATGGTGTGCGCGGTGAACGCGCCCGGCCGGGCCTCCTCCTGCGCCGCGCCGCCGGAACCGGCCGGCCAGGCCGAGGGGGTCTCCATCTGGATCCGGTTGGTCAGCACCTTCTTCAGCAGCTCCAGGTAGGGCCCGGCGCCGGTGTCGGTCATGTCGCCTCCTGCGATGGGGGTGTCGGGTCGCGCCGCCGGCCCGGTGCGATGCCTTGCCCGCCCGCCCGGCCGACGGCCCTGCTGCGGCGTGCGCGACGGCCGACGCGGCGAGCGAATGGCGGCGCACCCGGGGCAGACCGTACCGACGCGGGGCGCGGGACGGCCCCCCTTCCGCCCCCTAACCGGAAGCACGCGCGATGCGTGGCCCCGGCACCCCCGGCCGGGGGAGCGGCGCTTCCGCCGGGCCGGCCGCACACGGGCCGGGCCCCCGGCGCGCGGGAGCACGCCGGGGGCCCGGAGGGAGCGTCGGGGGCAGCGGGGGCCGCTCGCCCCGGTGGTGCGCCGGGGCGGGCGGGGGAGGGTCAGCGGGCCGCGGTCGCGTCCGCCGGTTCGCTGCCCGCGCGAGCGGACGGCTCGGGTCCGCGGCCGAGCCGCTGGTACAGCTCGCCCGGCCACCAGCTCGCCCGGCCGATGTCCAGGGAGAGCGCCGGCACGAGCAGCGTGCGGACCAGGAAGGCGTCGAGCAGGACGCCGACCGCGACGACCACGCCGAGCTGCACCATGTCGACCACCGGCATCGAGGTGAAGACCGCGAACGTCGCGGCCAGCACGACGGCCGCCGAGGTGATGACGCTGCCGGTCACCGACAGACCGCGCCGGACGCCCGTGGCGTGGCCGTGGAGTTCGGCCTCCTCGCGGACCCGGGTCATGAGGAAGATATTGTAGTCCACGCCGAGCGCGGCGAGGAAGACGAAGCTGACGAGCGGCAGTTGCCAGGCGACCCCCGCGTGTCCGAAGACGTGCTCGAACAGCAGGCCGGACGCGCCGAGCGCGGCGAAGTACGACACCACGACCGTCGACAGCAGGATGAGCGGCGCGACCAGGGCCCGCAACAGCACGACCAGGAAGAGCAGGATCACCGCGAGGACGACCGGGATGACGACCCGCACGTCACGGCTCTGCGCGTGGTCGATGTCGAGCGTCTCGGCCGTGGTGCCGCCGACGACGGCGTGCGCGTCGGGCACGGCGTGCACCGCGGACCGCAGGTCCTCGATCGTGTCCATGGCCGCGTCGCTGTCGGGCGCGTCCTCCAGGATCACGTCGATCATCACCCGGTCCCCGTCCGGGCTCGGCGACCGCTCGCCGGCCTGCGCCCGGTCGACGCCCTCCAGGGCCGAGACGACGGCACTCTCCGCGCCGGCGTCCGCAATGACCACGGCCGGGTCGGAGGCGCCGGACGGGAAGTGCCGGGCGAGCTGCTCCTGGCTGGAGACGGACTCCGGCTTCGTCTGGAACACCTCGGACCGGCTCAGGCCCAGGTTCATGCCGAGGGCGCCGAACCCGAGGGCGCCGATCACGACCAGGCAGCCGAGCCACACCAGTCGGGGCCGGCGTCCGACGGCGTCGCCGACCCGCGCCCAGGCGCCCGTCGCGGACCGCTCCTCCTGGCCGACCCGCGGCACGAAGGGCCAGAACACCCAGCGGCCGACGAGGACCAGGAGCGCCGGCAGGATCGTCACCATGGCGACATAGGCGCACAGCACACCGGTGGCGCCGACCAGGCCCAGGCTGCGCGAGCTCTGCATGTCCGCCAGGGCCAGGCAGACCAGACCGACCACCACGGTTCCCGCGGAGGCCAGGATCGCCGGACCCGAGCGCCGCAGCGCGATCCGCATGGCCTCGTGCCGGTCCTCGTGGCGCCGCAGTTCCTCGCGGTAGCGGGCGATCAGCAGCAGCGCGTAGTCCGTCCCGACACCGAACAGCAGGATCATCAGCAGGCTGGAGCTGGCCGGGTTCACCGGCAGTCCCGCGTACTTGGCGAGCAGGAAGGCCACGCCCTGGGTGAGCACGGAGGCGAAACCGACCGACAGCAGGGGCAGCAGCCACAGGAACGGGCTGCGGTAGATGAGCAGCAGCAGGACGATGACGACCGAACTGGTCGCGATCATCAGGTTCACGTCAAGATTCTCGAAGGCCTGGGTGTAGTCGTTCAGCAGGCCCGCGGGGCCGCCGACGGCGATGCCCAGACCGGCGGGCGCGCCCTCCTGGGCCCGGGTGCGCATCTCCTTGACCGCGAAGTCGACCTCGACGTCGTCGCGGGTCAGCGGTACGACCGTCATCAGGGCCTTGCCGTCCTGCGACGGGACGGCCGCGGCGATCTCCTCGCCGTTGCTGACCAGGTCCGCGAAGGCGGCGCGGTCGGACTCGGCCTTCTGCCGGTCCGCCTCCTGGATCCCGCTCTCCCGGGTGTAGACGACGATCGCCGGAGCCTCTTCCAGCGCCGAGCTGTACTTCTCCAGCTCGGTCATGACCGCGGTGGATTCGGCGCCGCGCGGCAGTGAGCCCGAGGGGCTGCGGTCCTCGTAGTCCTCCAGGCCGCCGAACAACGGAGTGAGGAGGCCGGCCAGGAGAAGCCACCCCAACAGGACCAGCCATTTCGACGTGCGGCCACTGGGGACCTTCGTGAGAAGGCCCGGGGAATCACTCATGATGACGTACCTTTCAACCCCGGCGGGCAGGAGTCGGCCGGGGTGCAGCTGTCCAGGGGGCCGCCCATCCCTGAGCGGAGACGAATCCATGCGGCCGCCGGGCTCCTTTTCCGTGGCCGCGCATGCCGTGCCTTCAGGCGCACCACGCTTCTGCGTATGGTGCACGCGTAGATGCTACGCAGTACCGGAAACGGTCGTCAAGCGTCCGGCCCGGGTCCGTGGGGCGCCGGACGCGGAGCGGCAAAGAGCGGCCTGGCCAGCGGAGTTGACCGGAGACCAGGAACGTGCGGGAAACGGAGCGGGGCCTTCGGCGAACCGGCCGGGGACCCGCCCCATGAGCGGCGCGACACCCCGGCGGAGGCCTGCTGGACCAGCTGCGGGTGTCGTCGTGCGGGCCGGTGCGGGGCGGACGGCGGACGGCGAGGGTTGCCTGGACGTGGGTTGTGCGTGTCGTCGTGCGGGCCGCCGAATGGCGGGGTTCGCGGAGTCGGCCGGAGATGCCGTCGTCCTGGACGGCGGAGGGCGGGATTCCCCGGTCGTGGGCTGCGGGTGTCGCGTGCGGGCCGCCGAACGGCGGGGTTCGCGGGGTCGGCCGGAGATGCCGTCGTCCCTGGACGGCGGAGGGCGGGATTCCCCGGTCGTGGGCTGCGGGTGTCGCGTGCGGGTCGCCGAACGGCGGGGTTCGCGGGGTCGGCCGGGGATGCCGTCGTCCGGGGCGGTGCACGGCGGACGCCGGCCGCGGGTGTCGGCATGCGGGCCGGCGAACGGCGGGAGCCTGCCCGACCGGCCGTGGAGGTTGTCGTCCGGGGCCGGCGCAGGTGGAGGTGCCTTCCGCGCCGGCCGTGGAGGTTGTCGTCCGGGGCTGCGCAGGTGGAGGTGCCTTCCGCGCCGGCCGTGGAGGTTGTCGTCCCGGCCGCGCACGCGGAGGTCCCCTCCACGCCGGCCGCGGAGGCGGTCGTGGGAGGGGCGGCGGACGGCGGAGGCCCCCTGGACGCCCGCCGCGGATGTCGTCATCCGGGCCGGCCCCCAGAGGGCCTCCGCCCCGTTCGGGGCGCTGCGCGCACACGCCGGACCGGCGTCGCTACTGCCGCGGCTCGCCGATCAGCACACCGATGCCGTCGAGGATGCGCTCCAGGCCGAAGACGAACTCGTCGTCCGGGCCCGCGGGCTCGTCCAGCACCCCCGCGTCGATCACCTTGTTCAGCGCCGGGAAGCGGTCGGGACCGACCAGCCGGCGCACCAGCTGCCCGTACGACACCATGGCCGCCAGCTCGTCCGGCGCCTTCGCCATGAACGTCGCCTCCACGTCCGCGGAGACGGTCGCCTCACTGCGGGTGTAACCGCTCAGCAGCATGATCACGGACAGTTTGTCGCCCTCGGGCAGCGGCGTGTCGCTCAGGCACTGCAGACCGCGCTCCAGCCAGATGATCTGATTCGGCGTCACCGGCGGACCCGTGATGGGAATGCGCAGCGCCCAGGTGTGCTTGCGCAGGATGGTGTGCTGCTCCCAGGCCCACCGCGACAGGCCCGCGCGCCACCCCTCGTCCGTCGTCTCCGGCGGCGACGGGGGCGTCTGGTAGATCGCGTCCATCATCAGCACGAGCAACTCGTCCTTGGACGCGAGATACCGGTACAGGGCCATGGTCGACGCGCCCAGATCGGCCGCGACCCGGCTCATCGAGACGGCGGACAGGCCCTCGGAGGCGGCGATGGACACGGCGGCGTCGACGATGCGCTGAAGGCTGAGAGCCCGCTTCGGTCCCTTGTTCGGCCGCTCGCGCAGCCCCCATGCTTCGCCGAGGTAGCTCGGCAGGGTGGGCTCCCTGCTTGCGTCCATCGACTCCACTTCCTTCGCGAAGGTCCCGCCCGCGCGGCGGAACCGGTCGTCCTGCGGCTCAGTGTATGTGGTGTCCGTCCGCAATCGAACAGGGCTCCGGCGCCGAACCCGCGACGACCCCCACGCTGACCTGCCGGAACACCCGGCGCCGACCGCGCGCGCCGCGACCGGCGGCACCGCCGGGGCGGGCGGCGGACCCGGCGGCCGGCCCGGAGACCACCCACCGGTACAGGACCATACGACACCCCGCACCGTCCGTCGCCCGGCGGCGGCGCGTAGGGGCGGCCCCAGCGGGCGGCCCCGGGTGGCGCTAGGGGTTGCGGGGCGACCTTAGGGGGGTTTCCCGGCTGTCCGGGTGTCCGGTGCGCGCTTGGATCGAGCCACGATCGTGGAGAGGACACCCAGGCGATGACCGAGAACGCCGAGACCGGCAGCACCACCGGGTCACTCCCGGTGTTTCCGCTCGACCGCAGGAAGTGCCCGCTCGCGGTCCCCCAGGAGTACGAGGCGATGCGCGCCGAGGAGCCGGTCGCCAAGGTCGTCAACCGCATGACCGGCAAGCCCGCGTGGGCGCTGACCCGGTACGCGGACGTCCGGCAGGTGCTGGGCGACCCGTCGATGAGCTCCAACGCCCGCAACCCCGGCTACCCGCACCAGTTCCAGGTGCCGGAGGAGATGCTGCCCTACATCGCCTTCCCGTTCGCCGCGATGGACCCGCCGGAGCACACCGTGCGCCGCCGGATGGTGATCCCCGAGTTCACCGCCAAGCGGATCGCCGAGCTCAAGCCGCGCACCCAGGCGATCGTCGACGCGCGGATCGACGCCATGCTGGCCAAGGGCGGCCCCGTCGACCTCGTCGCGGAACTCGCCGTGCCGGTGCCGTCCCTGCAGTTCTGCGAGATGCTGGGCGCCGACCCCGAGCACATCGGCTACTTCCGCAACTACGCCGAGACCACCACCGGCCGCGACTCCAGCATGGAGGCGGTGGCCGGCGCCATCGCCGAGATGGACGAGTTCCTCGACGGGCTGATCACCGAGAAGACCCGCCACCCCGGCGAGGACCTGCTCAGCCGCATCGCCGCCAAGCTGCCCGAGGAGCCCACCCTCGAACACGACGACCTGGTGGCCATCGCCCGGCTGCTGGTGATCGCCGGCTCCGACACCACGGCCAACATCATCTCGCTGGGCACCCTGGTCTTCCTCCAGCACCCCGAGCAGCTGGACGAGGTACGGCGCGACCCGTCGCTGCTGCCCAACGCCATCGAGGAACTGCTGCGCTTCCTCAGCATCCTGGACTCGGCGACCGTACGCGTCGCCACCCAGGACGTCGAGCTGGCGGGCGGCGAGGTCGTCCGCGAGGGCGAGGGCGTGCTCGCCCTCAACGGCGCCGCCAACTGGGACCCCGCCCAGTACCCGGACCCGCACCGCTTCGACATCCACCGCGACGCCGAGGGCCACATGGCCTTCAGCTTCGGCAACCACATGTGCCCCGGGGCGAACCTCGCGCGGATGCAGCTGGACGTGGTGTTCGGCACGCTGTTCCGCCGCATCCCCGGCCTGCGCCTCGCGGCCCCCGCGGACGAGCTGCCCTACCTGTTCGACGCGCACGCCTACGGGCTCCACGAACTGCCCGTCACCTGGTGAGACGGGGGTGAGGACGATGCGGATCTCGGTCGACCGCGAGACGTGCGTGGGATCGGGCAACTGCGTCTTCTTCGCACCGGGCGTGTTCGACCAGCACCGCGACGGCCGGGTCCTCCTGCGCGACGGGGAGCCGGACGGCACGCTGCGCGCCGCGACACTGACCGCCGCCGCGAACTGCCCGGTCAACGCGATATCCGTCAACGACGCATGAGCCGCGCGAGCTTCCCCGGGAGCTCCGCCGCTCCACGACACCTTCCCTGGAACGGGGTTCGGAGCAGAAGATGATCAAGCTTCCCGAGGCGGACGGCACACTCACCCCCTACGTGCCGCGCGACACCGCCGAGACGTTCCCGGCCGACCCCGCTCCGTTCCGGACCCGGTCGATGCTGGCGACGGCCCACGTGCTCGGCGACCCGCTCGCGGACAACGAACCGCTCGGCCCCGTGGGCCCCACCCCGCCGCCGCAGAAGCTGGACTGGGACGCCACGCTCGCCTTCCGCCGGCACCTGTGGTCCCACGGCTTCACCCTGTGCGAGGGCATGGACACCGCACACCGCGGCATGGGCGTCGACTGGCCGCTCGCCGCCGAACTGATCCGCCGCTGCGGGGCCGAGGCCAGGGCCGTGGGCGGCCGGATGGCCGCCGCCGTCCTCACCGACCAGATCGAACCCTTCGAGCCCTGCACCCTCAAGGACGTCCAGGCCGCCTACGAGGAGCAGTTGGCGGTCGTCGAGGAGGCGGGCGCCCAGCCGGTCATCATGTGCAGCCCCCACCTCACCGTCGCCGCCCGCGGCCACGACGACTTCGCCGAGGTGTACGGCGCCCTGATCCGTCAGTCGGCCCGGCCGGTGATCCTGCACTGGATCACCTCCGAGTGGGACCCCCGCAACACCGAGTACTGGGGCCACGAGGAGCCCGAGCCGGCCTACGACGCCCTGCTGGACATCGTCCGCGCCCACCCGGGCAAGGTCGACGGCGTCAAGATCGGCCCCGCGGACCTCGACCGCCAGATCGCCTGGCGGGCCAAGCTGCCCGAGGGCGTGAAGTTCTACACCAGCGACACCACCGACTACGCCCGGATGTTCGTCGGCGACGAACGGGGCCACAGCCACGGCCTCACCCCCGTGATCGACCCCGTGATCCCGCTCGCCGCCCGGGCCTTCCGCGCCCTGGACGACGGCGACGACGCCACGGCCCGCGAACTGCTCGACGCCACCCTGCCGCTGAACCGTCACCTGTTCAGCGGCGAGGGCCGCAGCATCTACTTCTTCCGCACCGGCGTGACGTTCCTGGCCTGGCTGTCCGGGCACGCCCCGCACTTCCGGATGGTGTGGGGCGAGCAGTCCGCCCGCTCCGTACCCCACCTGGCCACCGCCTACCGGCTGGCCGACGAGGCGGGCGCCTTCCCCGACCCGGACCTGGCCGAGCGGCGCATGAAGCTGTTCCTCACCGTCTCGGGGGCCGACCAGTGACCAGGGCACTCGTCCTCGGCGGCGGCCTCGCCGGCATGCTGGCCGCCGCCGCCCTCACCGGCAGCGTCGACGAGGTCCTCGTGCTGGAGCGCGACACCTTCCCCGACGCGCCCCTGCCCCGCCGCGGCCTGCCGCAGGGCCACCACAGCCACATCCTCATGCGCGGCGGCGCCGAAGCCGTCGACGAACTGCTGCCCGGCACCGTCGACCTGCTCCACGCCGCCGGCGCCAAGAAGCGCGGCCTGCCCTCCGGCGCGCTGGCCCGCGGCCCCGAGGGCTGGATGGAACGCCTCGACACCGACGCCTACCTGCTGCTGTGCAGCCGCGACCTGCTCGACCACGTCGTCCGCGGCCAAGTGCTGCGCGACGGCCGGGTCGTGGTCCGCGAGGCCACCAAGGTGCTCGGGCTGACCGGCGGCGCCGCCCGGGTGACCGGGGCGCTCGTCGAGACCGACGAAGGACAGGAACGGCTCCCCGCCGACCTCGTCGTCGACGCCACCGGCCGCGGCTCCAGCGCCCCGGAATGGCTGACCGCGCTCGGGCTGCCCAAGGTCCGCGAGGACGTCGTCGACGCCGGGATCACCTATGTGAGCCGGTGGTTCGAGGCGCCGCCCGGCACGCGGGACGACTTCCCCGGCGTGATGATCCAGATGACGCCCGGCACCGGCCGGCCCGGGCAGGGCGCCGGACTGCTGCCGATGGAGGAGGGCCGCTGGATCCTCAGCCTGTTCGGCAGCCGCGGCGGCGAACCCCCCAACGACGAGGACGGCTTCGCCCGCTTCGCCCGCGAGCGGCACCACCCGATCATCGCCGACCTGATCGCCCAGGCCACCCCGGCCGGCCCGATCCGCACCTACCGCAACATCCCCGACCGCCGACGCCGCTACGAGAAACTCTCCCTGCCCGAAGGCTTCGTCGTCATCGGCGACGCCGCCTCCGCGCTCAACCCCGTGCACGGCACCGGCATGTCGGTCGCCGCCCAGTGCGCCCGCCTGCTCCGCGACGAACTGGCCGGCGGCCTGCGGCCCAAGCTGGCGCGCCGCGTACAGGCCGGCATCGCGCGCGTCAACGGCGGCGCCTGGCGGCTCGCCACCAACACCGACCAGGGCCTGCCCGACGTACGGGCGAACGTCCGTCTGCAAGGCGGCGCCCTCGCCGACCGGATGGCGGCCCGCGTCGCCCGCACCGGCTGCCGCGACCGCGACGTCATCAACGCCGTGTTCGGCGTGGCCTCCCTGGTCAAGCCGATGACCGCGATGATGTCCCCGGCGTTCCTGCTGGCCGTGCTGCGCGGACCGCGCAAGCCCGCCCTGACCGCCGAGCAGGCCATCGCCCAGTTCCCGGAGTTCGGCGACCTGCTCGCGTACGGCACGCCGGACCGGCCCACCCGCAACACGGCATGAGCGCCCCGCAGGCAGGGCCCGCCGGGGCCCGCACGGTCGTCCCGTGGGTGCTGTCCGGCCGCGGACCGGAGGCACTGCGCGGGCAGGCACACCGCCTCGCGGCCCACATGGCGGACGGCACCGGCACCGGCGGCGCCGCCGACGTCGGACACTCGCTGCTGACGACCCGCTCCCTGCTCGGACACCGCGCCGTCGTCCTCGGCACGGACACGCCCGAACTGCTGGCGGGCCTGCGCCTGCTCGCCACCGGCGAACGCGCCGACGACGGCCCGGCCACCGCCGTGTCCGGCACCGCGCTGCCCGACCCGCGGGTGGCGTTCGTCTTCCCCGGCCAGGGCTCGCAGTGGCGCGGCATGGCCTGCGAACTCCTCGGCACCGCACCGGCCTTCACCGACCGGATGGCACGGTGCTCGGCCGCGCTGGCCCCCTTCGTCGACTGGGATCCCACCGACGTCCTGCGCGACACCGAGTCCCCCCTGTGGGACCGGGTCGACGTGGTGCAGCCCCTGCTGTGGGCGGTGATGGTCTCGCTCGCCGCGCTCTGGGAGTCGTACGGCGTCCGCCCGGCCGCCGTCGTCGGTCACTCACAGGGCGAGATCGCCGCCGCCTGCGCGGCCGGCGCGCTGTCCCTGCCGGACGGTGCCCGGGTCGTGGCGCTGCGCAGCAGACTGATCCGCACCGCCCTGGCCGGACTCGGCGGCATGCTCGCCGTGCCGCTGTCCCCGTCCGACGTCGAACCCCGCCTGGCCCCGTGGGCGGGCCGCCTGCAACTGGCCGCCGTCAACGGACCGGCCTCCGTCGTGGTGTGCGGCGAGACCGCCGCCCTGGACGAGCTGTTCGCCCGGCTGACCGCCGAGGAGGTACCGGTCCGCCGGATCGCGGTGGACTACGCCTCGCACTCCCACTACGTCGAGACCCTGCGCCACGACCTGCTCGACGTGCTCGCGCCGGTACGGCCCGTCTCCGCGGACGTCGCGTTCTATTCCACGGTCACCGGCGGCCCGCTGGACACGACGGAACTCACCGCGGACTACTGGTACCGCAACCTGCGCGGCACCGTCCGGTTCGCCGAGGCCACCCAGGCGCTGCTGACCGACGGCTTCCGCGTCTTCGTGGAGACCAGCGCGCACCCCGTCCTCACCAACGGCGTCCAGGACAGCTGCGAGGCCGCCGGCGCCGACGCGGCCGTCCTCGGCTCGCTCCGCCGCGACCAGGGCGGCCTCGACCGCTTCGCCCTGTCGCTGGCGCAGGCCCACGTCCGGGGCGTCCCCGTCGACTGGACGCCCTTCCTGCCGGACGCCCGGACCGTCGACCTGCCGACCTACGCCTTCCAGCGCAAGCGGTACTGGAAGGACCCGGCCGCCGGCACCGCCCACCGGACCGCCGCCGGGCAGCGCCCCGTCGAACACCCCCTGCTGTCGGCCGCCGTGGAACCGGCGCACACCGGCGGCACCCTGTTCACCGGCCGGCTCTCCGCCCAGGCCCAGCCGTGGCTCGCCGACCACGAGGTGTTCGGCGCGACCGTGGTGCCCGGCGCGGCACTCGTCGAGCTGGCCCTGTGCGCGGGCGACCGGCTGGACCGCCCGGCGCTCGGCGAACTGACGCTGCGCGCGCCGCTGGTCCTGCCCGAGCACGGCGGCGTGGCCGTCCAGCTCGCCGTCGGCCCGCCCGACGACCGCGGCGCCCGGCCGTTCACCGTGCACTCCGGCGCCGCCGAGGACGCGGGACCGTGGACCCTGCACGCGGAGGGACTGCTCACCGACCCGGCGGACGCCGCCCCGGCACCGTTCGACTTCACGCAGTGGCCGCCGCCCGGCGCCACGGCGGTGGACGTCACCGCCGGCTACGCCGGCCTGGCGGCCCGGGGGTACGGGTACGGCCCCGCCTTCCAGGGCGTCACGGCGGTCTGGCGGCGCGGCGAGGAGACCTTCGCCGAGGTGGAACTGCCCGAGACCGTACGGGCGGACGCCGAGCGCTACCTCCTGCACCCCGCACTGCTGGACGCCTGCCTGCACCCCGGCGCGCTGGCCGCGCCCGACACGCCCACCCGGCTGCCCTTCGAGTGGACGGACCTGCGCCTGCACGCCGTGGGCGCGACCGCCGTGCGGATCCGCATCGCCCCCGGACCCGACGGCGAACGACTCGACGCCGCCGACACCGCGGGCAACCCCGTGCTGTCCCTGGCCGCCCTGTCGGCGCTGCCGGTCTCCCCGGAGCAGCTGACGGCCACGCGCGGCGCGCCGGCGGCGGAACCGCTGGAGCTGCGGTGGGTCCCGCTGGAGGTGCCGGAAGGCGCGCCGGCCGCCGCCCTCCCCGGCCTGGACGCGGCGCGCGCCGCGGCGGACGCCGCGACGGACGGCACGGGGACCGTGCCCGGCACGGTGCTCTGGACGACAGGCCGGCCGGACGCGCCGAGCGTCCCGGACGCCGCGCACGCGGCGGCCCGCGAGGCGCTGACCGTCGTCCAGGAATGGCTCGCCGACGAGCGCTTCGCCGCGTCGAAGCTGGTGGTCACCGCCCGGCGGGCCCTGTCCGTCACCGGGGACACGCACCCCGCGGACGTGGTGCTCGCGCCGGCGTGGGGACTGCTCCGCGCGGCCGTCGCGGAGAACCCCGACCGGCTCCTCCTGGTCGACACCGACGACCACGCCGACTCGGTCCGCGCCCTCCCTGCGGCCGTCACCACCGAAGAGCCCGAACTGGCCCTGCGCGACGGCACCGTCCTCGCCCCCAGACTGACCAGGTCCGCGCCGACCACGCACACCGCTCGTCCGGCGTTGGCGGCCGGGACGGTGTTGATCACGGGT
>NZ_JBHMCY010000090.1:0-28272 GCF_042430725.1 Streptomyces cinereospinus
CTCCGCGGCCGGGGAGCCCGTGGGCGCGGCGGACGACCCGGCCGCGCCGGTCAGCGCGGGGACGGCGGCCGAGGTCGGCCGCGCCGGGGACGCCGGGGCGGGACCGGCCGCCGCCCGGCGTGCGAGGGCACGCAGCAGCAGGGGGCGTACGGCCTCACCCACCGCCAGGGCGAGCACCACGTACAGCAGCAGCGCCAGCCACAGGTAACCCGGCCAGGCCAGCGTGCGCTGGAGCCAGAAGGGCAGACCCACCTGGACCGAGACGAAAGCGCCGATCGCCAGCACCGGCAGGACGATCACGGCGACGGTGCCCGCCCAGCGCGCCACGCCCCAGCGGACCGTCACGTCGCGAACCAGGCGACGCCACACGTACCAGTGCACGGCGACGAGCAGCGCGACGACCACCACCGCGCCGACAAGGGCGACCAGCACATTTCCTCGCTCTCACAGGTTCACACGCGGGATGCCCGGCCCGTCGACGGGGGGCGGGCCAGAGTCCACCCGCTCCGCCGAGCCTGGATTATGACGGCGATCCGGTCCAGGGACGGCCTTTCCTGGTACTGGGAGTACCAGGCTCGTCGCGCCCCGGCGCTGCGACCATGGAGGTATGAGCACATCCAGTGGGCTGGCCGAGGTCCTGCGCGTGTGGCGCGAGCGGCTGGCACCTCAGCGGGCGGGCCTGCCGGCCGGCCCCGCCCGGCGGACCAAGGGACTGCGGCGCGAGGAGCTGGCCGTCCTGGCCGGGGTGTCGGTGGACTACGTCGTCCGCCTGGAACAGGGCCGCGCCGCGGCCCCCTCGGCGCAGGTGTGCTCGGCCCTCGCCCGCGCCCTGCAACTGAACGACACCGAGCAGGAGCACCTGTTCCACCTGGCCGGGCTCGCCACCGGCGGCGGGCGCGTCAGCAGGCTGGTGCCGGCCAACGTGCGCCGCCTGATCGACCGTGTCGGCGACCGGCCCATGGCCGTCTTCGACGCGACGTGGACCATCCTGCTGTGGAACCCGGCGTGGGCCGCCCTGGTGGGTGACCCCTCCGGGCTGCGCGAGGAGGAACGGAACGTGCTGTGGCTGCACTTCGCCGGCCGGGCGAACCCCCGCGTCCGCATCACCTCCGAGACCGAGGCGTTCGACGCTTCCATGGTCGCCGACCTGCGCCGCAGCGCCGGCCGCTACCCGGACGACCCCGATCTGCGGCGGCTCGTCGCCCGCCTGATGGAGCGCAGTGAGCAGTTCCGCGACCTCTGGCGGCGCCATGAGGTCGCGGAGCACGGGCCGACCGCCAAAGTCATCGAGCATCCCGTCGTGGGGCGGCTGCACCTGGACTGTGACGTGCTCGCCGCCCAGCGCGGCGACCTGCGTGTCGTCATCTACAGCGCCGAGCCGGGCAGCGAGTCCGACAGCAAGCTGGCCCTGCTCGCCGCCCTCGGCGACCGGCGGGTGACACGCGCCGTCCCGGGCCGGACCGGCGCGGCCGGTCCGGCCCGGGACGGGTGACACGGCTCGGTCACGCGCCCGGCCGGCGAGCCGACCGGGACCGCCTTGCCTCGCGGCGCTCCCGCACACCCGGCTCGCGAGACGGGCGCGGGGCTTGTCGGCCCCTGGACCCGCACCTCCGCCCTGCAAGGGGATGGCCCGAGGTGTTCGCCGAGAGCCTCGCCCGGCTGCGCGCTCACCTGTACGCCGACCCCTCCGGCCCGCGTCCCACAAGGGTGCGCGTGCACGTCGGCGGCGACAACGCCTGGCGGGACCTCGACGACTGGCCGCCGGCCACGGCCGTCGGCCCCTGGTTTCCCACCGCGCAGGGGCATCTCACCCGGCAGGCTTCCACGGACTGCGCACCACTGACGTCGTTCCGCTACGACCCGGGTGACCCCACCCCGTCCCTGGGCGGACCTCTGCTCTCCCGTACCGCCGGTCCTCGCGACAACAGCAGCCTGGAGGCCCGGGAAGACGTTTTGACGTGCACCGGCCCCCCGCTGACCGAGCCCGTGGACATCCTCGGACCGGTCTCGGCGCGGTTGAGTATCTCCACGGACACCGGTCATGCCGACGTTTTCACCTGCCTGTGCGACGTGGACCCGCAAGGCCGCTCCGTCAACATCTGTGACGGGCTGAGCCGACTGCGGACGGACGGGCAGGAGCCGTCGCAGATCACCGTGCCGATGAGCTCGACCGCCCGCAGATTCGCCGTCGGTCACCGCATACGCCGGCAGATCAGCGGAGGCGCCCATCCGTGCTACGCCCGCAATCCCGGCACCGGGGAGCCGCCGGTGGACGCCACCGCCTTCACACCGGTGCGCATCACGCTCCACACCGACTCGGCGCTGATCCTCGCGGTGCACGGCCACAGTTCCGCACTCAGCCCTGCGGTGATCGGCTGACCAGCCGGACCCGACGGCCCGGCTCGCTCCTCGGCGCCGTCTTCGTCGTCCAGGCCGACCGCCTCCGGGTCGCGCGAGGCGCGCACGGGACGCAACGCGCTGGGCGGCGTGCGGGCCGCGGCCGCGGGCCGAGCGGCGGCCGGCGGCGGTGGGCACCCCGCCGTTTCCGCGCCCCTGCCACGGGCGAGCGACGTGGTCGAGAGGCAGGGCTGCGGGCCTACTCGAAGAACTTCAGGCTCCATCCGGTGTCGGTGTTCGCGCCGGGAACATTGGCGCGGCGGTAGGTGGTGCCGCCCCACCAGCAGAAGGTGCCGGTGTACCAGTGCCGGTTCTCCCACGCGTACGGCGTTCCCTCCGGGACCGCGTGGTACATCAGCGGGAACGTCGGGCCGGCCGGCGGGCTGGTGGCGATGTCGCCGTCGAGCAGGGCGAACGTGTGGTGACCGGGGCCGTCGGCGTGCAGGGTCGGGTCCCAGCCGGACATCATCGTGGCCCGGTCGGAGCCGAACAGGCAGCCGTTGGACTTGTACCAGTCCCACACGTACGTCGGGTCGCCGCCGGCCCGCAGCCTCAGGTCCGCGAGGCAGTACTGGCCGCTCCAGCTGCCGTTGGCGGAGTACACGACGTGCAGCTGCCCATGGGGGTCCTTGATGGCCTCGGGGGCCTCGTTGATGAACGGGTTGCCGACCACCCGCTCCCAGCTCTCCCGCGGCTGCGAGATGACGTACCGCGCGCCGGTCGGCGTGGTCGGGCTGCTCATCCGGGCGATGTAGAGGTTCTGCTCGACGTTGGTGTCACCGGCCCAGCCGGACCAGACGAACCAGCGCTGCCCGTTGAAGGTGAACAGGGTGCCGTCGATGGCCCACTTGTCGTCCGGCAGGGCCAGCTTCGTGGCGGCCGTGTAGCCGCTGTCCGGGCCGGCGGAGCTGATGACGTACATCCGGTGGGCCGGGCCGCGGCCGGCCGAGAAGTAGATGTAGTAGCGGCCGCCGTCCCGTACGATCTCAGGGGCCCAGACCTCGCCGAGGTTGCCGGTGTCCGACCAGACCTGCCGGGCGGGCGCCGAGGCCAGCGCGGCCGTCGACGGAGCCTGCCGGACGGCGATGCCGCCACCGGTGGACTGCACCGAGACATAGGTGCCACCGACCCGGAGCACACTGGGATCCGCGGCGCGCAGGGCCGTCTGACCTGCCTGGGCCGTGGGTGCGGACGTCAGTGCCAGCACCGCGGCGAGGACACCGGACACCAGCACGGCGACGGCGCCGGACAGGCGGCGAGTAGGTTTCATGGTCCCGTCTTCCCTCGTCGGCCTCCGCTTCGGCGCCCGGGGCCGCGGGGGACGCCCGCGCGGTGGGGACGCCCGGCCGGGATCGCTGGGGAGGACACCGAAGGGCGATCCAAGGCCGTCCGGGGCCCGATGAGCGCGGGCCCCGCCACCTCGACGCGACTCCTTACATCGATGGAAGAGCGCTCCCACAGCATCCGGGCGGGTCGCGGACATGTCAATGGTCCGTTCCGTACCGAACCGCCGACCGGGCGCGGCCCCGTGCCGCGAACCCCGGAGGCCGGACGCCGGGCTCCCCGGGAGGCCGTGGGGCCTCCCGGGGAGGGCAGCCGGCCCCGCTGCGGTCCTTCCGTCGCGGCGGCCGTGCGCTTCGGGCGCCCACGGGGTCAGGTCCGGAGCGCGCCGCGGACGCCGGTCGCCAACGGCGGAGTGACCGTCCGGCGGTCGGCGCGTCCCGGGGTCAGGGTCCGGGACGCGCCGCCGGCGGGGCCGGCTGCGGCTCTGGGGTGTCCGGCCGGCCGGATCAGGAGGCGCCGCGAGCCCGGCCTGATCGCCGAGACGCGAGTCTCACGAAAGGTCCTTTCGGGAGTACTGTGCCGGTCCGTGGGGGGTGCCGTTGTCCTCGGTCCTCGCCCGTGCGCCGTCGCGCGCCCCGGGCGGGCCGGGGCGCGCGACGGCGCCGGACGGTGTTACTGGGTGAGCGGGGCGAGCTTGGGGTCGTTGGCGTAGGCCTCGGCCGCGTTCTCCTTGGTCACGATGACCGGCGGGAGGAGGTGGGCCGGGACGACCTTGGAGCCGTTGTCGTACGACGTGGTGTCGTTGATCTGCGGCTCGTCGCCCTTCTGCAGGGCCTTGACCATGTTGATGGTCTCGGTGACGAGCCTGCGGGTGTCCTTGTTGATGGTGGAGTACTGCTCGCCTGCCATGATCGACTTCACCGACTCGACCTCGGAGTCCTGGCCGGTGACGACCGGGACCGGCTTGCCGGCGCCCTTCACCGACGTGAGGACCGCTCGGGCGAGGGTGTCGTTCGGGGACAGCACGCCGTCGAGCTTCTTGGCGCCGTCGTAGGTCGAGGTCAGCAGCGAGTCCATGCGCTGCTGGGCGTTCTCCGCCTTCCAGCCCTGGATCGCGGTCTGCTTGATGTCCGTCTGACCCGACCCGACAACGATGTCACCCTGGTCGATCAAGGGCTTCAGGACATCCATCGCGCCGTCGAAGAAGACCTTGGAGTTGTTGTCGTCCGGCGAGCCGGAGAACAGCTCGATCGTCCACGGGCCCGTGGGCTTCTCGGCCTTCATGCCGTCGACGAGGGCCTGCCCCTGCAACTGGCCGACCTTGAAGTTGTCGAACGCGATGTAGTAGTCGACGTCGGGCGAGTTGGTGATGAGGCGGTCGTAGGCGACGACGGCCGCGCCGGCCTGCTTGGCCTGGGCCACCTGGGTGGCGAGCTGGGAGGCGTCGGTCGCGCCGATGACGATCACCTTGGCGCCCTTGGTCACCATGGAGGAGATCTGCGCCTGCTGGTCCGCGACGGTGGTGGAGGCACCCGCGTACTGCACGTCGGCCTGGAAACCGGCCTCCTTCAGCCCGTCGGTGAACAGGTCTCCGGCGAGCACCCAGTTCTCGGAGGTCTTCGCCGGCAGCGCGACGCCGACGAGGGCGTCCTGCGCGAAGCCCTGGGCGTCCGCGGCGGCGTCGGTGCCGGTGGAGCCCTCGCGTTCGTTGGAGCATGCCGTGCCCAGGGCGAGCAGGGCGACGGCGCCGGCCGCGGCGATGCCTCTGGTGATGATTCTGCGCATGGTGAGTCGAGCCTTTCGAAAGCGGTGTCGCTGTGGGTGTGCCGCGGTCCGGCGGCGGGGTCGCGGTCCGACGGGTCGGCCCGCGGGAGGTGGTGCGATCAGCCGGCGACCGGCGTCTTGTCGGGATCGGCGGTCTGGCTGGCCAAAGCGGCCGGTACGGCCAGCTCCTCCCTGCGGAAGGGGCGCATCAGCGTCCCGATGATCGAGAAGCGGCCCTGGCGCTTGTTGTAGACGTCGAACGCGACGGCGAGGAGGAGGACCAGGCCCTTGATGATCTGGACCATGTCGGAGCCGACGCCCTCCAGTTGGAGGCCGTTGTTGAGCAGGGCCATGACCAGGCCGCCGACGATCGAGCCGCTGACGGTGCCGAGGCCGCCGGAGACCGCCGCGCCACCGATGAAGACGGCCGCGATGGCGTCGAGTTCCCAGCTCAGTCCGTCCTGCGGGCCGGAGGCCGCGGACCGTGCCACGAAGATCATGCCGGCCAGGGCGGCCAGGACGGACATGTTCATCATGACCATGAAGTTGACGCGCTTGAGTTTCACACCGGACAGCTCGGCCGCGCGGGCGTTGCCGCCGACGGCGTAGATGTGCCGGCCGCCGATGGTGTTGCGGGTGTAGTACGAGTACGCGAGCACCAGTGCGATCAGGATGATGCCGGAGATCGGCAGGCTGGTGCCGATGCGGCCGCCGGCGAAACGCAGCGTCGCGAAGACGATGACGCCCAGCATCACCGCGAGGCGGATGCCCGTGACCCACAACGGCGGAACGTCGGCGTTCATCTCCCGGCGGGTCTGCCGCGCCCTCCACTCGCGCCACACCATGCCCGCGCAGGCGACGATGCCGAGCAGCAGGGTCAGGTTGTTGTAGCCGGTGTCCGGGCCGACCTCGGGCAGGAAGCCCGCGCCGATCTCGCGGAAACCCTCGGGGACCGGCACGGTGTCGGCGTTGCCGATGTACTGGTTGCCGCCGCGGAACAGCATCATCCCGGCCAGGGTGACGATGAAGGCGGGCACCCCCACGTAGGCGACCCAGAAGCCCTGCCAGGCACCGATCACCGCGCCGACGAGCAGGCCGAGCACGATGCCGAGGGGCCAGGGCAGGTCGTACTCCTGCATCGCCTTGGCGACCACGATGCCGGTGAACGCCGCGACCGAACCGACCGAGAGGTCGATGTGCCCGGCCACGATCACCATGAGCATGCCGATGGCCAGGATCAGGATGTAGGAGTACTGGCTGACGACCGCGATCAGGTTGCCGGAGGTCAGGGTCAGGCCGCCGGTCCAGATCTGGAACAGCAGGACGATCGCCACGAGGGTGAAGATCATGCCGAACTGGCGGGCGTTGGAGGTGGTGCCTCCGAAGAGGTTCTTCTGCAGGTCTTTGAGTCGGCTCATGGCGTCGGGCTCTTCTTCATAGCGGTCATCTGCTTCATCAGCAGTTCGGGGTCGGCGTCACGGCGGTGGACCTCGCCGGTGATGGTGCCTTCGAACACCGTGTAGATGCGGTCGCACAGTCCGATCAGCTCCGGCAGCTCCGAGGAGATGACGACGACGCCCTTCCCCTGGCTCACGAGCCGCTGGATGATGCCGTAGATCTCGTACTTGGCGCCCACGTCGATGCCGCGGGTGGGCTCGTCGAGGATCAGCAGGTCCGGGTCGGTGAACATCCACTTCGCCAGCACGACCTTCTGCTGGTTGCCGCCGGAGAGCTTGACGACGCCCTCGTCCACGCTGGGGGTCTTGATCCGCAGACTGGTGCGGTAGTCCTCGGCGATCCGGTGCTCGCGCACCGGGTCGACGACCCCGCGCCTGGTGATCTTCGACAGTTTCGCGGCCACCATCGAGGTCTTGATGTCGTCCAGCAGGTTGAGGCCGATCGACTTGCGGTCCTCGCTGACGTAGGCGAGCCCGTGCCGGATGGCGTCCGCCACCGACTTCAGCTGGATCTCCGTGCCGTCCTTGAAGACCTGGCCGGACAGCCAGCTGCCGTAGGAACGGCCGAACAGGCTCATCGCGAGTTCGGTGCGCCCGGCGCCCATGAGGCCGGCGAAGCCGACGATCTCGCCGCGCCGGACGGTGAAGGTCGAGCCCTTGCACACGAGCCGTTCGTCGGAACTCGGATGCCGTACCGTCCAGTCGCGGACCTCGAAGAAGACCTCGCCGATGTCGGGCGTGCGGTCGGGGAACCGGCTGCTGAGCTCGCGGCCGACCATGCCCCGCACGATGCGGTCCTCGTTGACCCCGTCCGCCTTGACGTCGAGGGTCTCGATGGTGCGGCCGTCGCGCAGGATCGTGATGCTGTCGGCGATCGCCTCGATCTCGTTCAGCTTGTGCGAGATGATGATCGAGGTGATGCCGCGCGCCCGGAACCCGCGCAGCAGGTCGAGCAGGTGCTGGGAGTCGTCCTCGTTGAGGGCCGCGGTCGGCTCGTCGAGGATGAGCAGCTTCACGTCCTTGGCGAACGCCTTGGCGATCTCCACGAGCTGCTGCTTGCCGACGCCGATGTCCTTGACGAGCGTGTCGGGGTCCTCCTGGAGCCCCACCTGCTCCATCAGCTCCAGCGCCCGGTGCTGGGCGGCCTTCCAGTCGATCGAGCCGCGCCGGCGCGGCTCGTTGCCGAGGAAGATGTTCTCGGTGATCGACATGCCCGGCACCAGGGCCAGCTCCTGGTGGATGATCACGATGCCGGCCTGTTCGCTGGCCCGGATGCCGGAGAACCGCACCTGCTCGCCGCGGTAGACGATCTCGCCGGAGTAGCTGCCGTGCGGGTGGACCCCGCTCAGCACCTTCATCAGGGTGGACTTGCCGGCGCCGTTCTCGCCGCAGATCGCGTGGATCTCGCCCTCGCGGACGGCCAGGTTGACGTCGGCGAGCGCCTTGACGCCGGGGAAGGTCTTGGTGATCGACCGCATCTCCAGCAGGGTCGGGGCCTGGCTCATGAGCAGGGCTCCGCACTGCTCGGACCCCGGCGAACGCTCGGCTTCGAGCGCTCGGGGACGCGGGTTCGCGTGGACATCAGCTTGCCTCCGACGGCACCGCCCGGTGCCTCGTGTCCGTGGGTGTGACGACTGCGTCGGGACACTAAATCCATTTGTTTTACTAAGTCAATGGCCCGTGAGGATATGTTTGTCCGGGGCTACCGGAAAGGACCGTCCGTGCGGCAGGCAGGAACGAATCTCCCCAAAGTGGGGCGCTACAACCGGGCGGTGGTCCTGGACCAGATCCAGCTGGCCGACGGCATCAGCCGGGTGGAGATCGCCGAGCGGACCGGCCTGACCCCGCAGACGGTCTCGGGCATCGTGCGCCGCCTGCTCGACGAGGGCATCGTCCGCGAGGACGGCGCCAGCCGGGTCTCCAGCGGCGGCAAGCCGCGCACCACGCTGCGGCTCAACGCGGGGGCGGGCAGCGCGGTCGGGCTGCACTTCGACCCGGTCGAACTGACCTGCGCCGTGGTCGACCTGCTGGGGCGGCCCCTGGTGGTCCGGAGGCGCCCCACGCCGCACGGCGCCGACCCCGCCTCCGTGGTGGCGACCATGGCCGAACTGGTCGCCGAGGTGCTGGGCGAGGCCGACGTCCCGCGTGAGAGCATCCTCGGCCTGGGTCTCGCCACCCCCGGGCCGATCGACCAGGAGCGCGGCATGATCGTCGCTCCGCCCCAGCTGGCGCACTGGACCCGTGTGCCCCTGCAAAGCATGCTGAGCGAGGCCACCGGGCTGCCGGTGATCCTGGACAACGACGCCACCGCCGCCGCGGTCGGCGAGCGCTGGTCCGGTGCGGGCCGGGGCGTGGCGAACTTCGCGTATTTCTTCTTCGGCACCGGCATCGGCGGCGGGCTCATCCTCAACCACCAGGTGTACCGGGGTGGGTCGCTGAACGCGGGCGAGTTCGGCCACTCGTCCGTGCTGCCCGACGGGCCGGAGTGCTACTGCGGCAACCGCGGCTGCCTGGAACGGCTGGTCAATCCCTCGGCGATCGTCGCCGAGGTGCACCGCCGGCTCGCCGACCGCCCCCGGGCCGACAGTGTGCTGTCGCAAGCGTTCGACCGGGATCCGTCCTCGGTCGACCATGCCGCGATCCAGCTCGCCGCCGCGGCCGGCGACCCCGTCGCCACCGCGGTCGTCGACGAGGCCGCCGAGCGCGTGGCCTCGGTCGCGGTCAGCATCGTGAACTTCATCGACGTGGACCTCATCGTCCTCGGCGGCCACGGCATCCAGCACGTGGAGTCGCGGTACGTCGACGTGGTCGCCGCGGCCCTGGCCACCAGGCCGCTGTCGCGCAGCATCCGTGTGGCGGCGGTCGAGGCGTCCCCCCTCGGCACGGACGCCGCCGTGGTGGGCGGCGCCGCGCTCGTCCTGCACTCGACGTACTCGCCACAGCTGTCCGCGCTGCTGGCCGGCTGAACGCCGCCCGGCTCAGCTGTCCGCGCGCCGACCGGACGGCACCCCGGCGCACGACGGTCCGCGCCGTGGCCGACCGCACGTCGGACCGGCGCACGACGGTCCGCGCGGCAACCGGCCCCACGGCGGCACGGCACACGAGCCCGCACCGCCGGCCGAACGACCGCTCCCCCGCGTTGCCCGCGGGCCGACCAGTGCCCGGCCCGGCTCTCCACGCCACCGGCCAACCGCTTGCCGGCGCACCGGACCCCACCGCCGGCCGACCGGGCACCGCCCGGCCCGGCCCTCCACACCCCCGGCCGAGTCAGCACTCCCCGGCACACCCGGCCGCTCCCCCGCCCACCGGACCCCACCCCCATCGGCTGATCACCGCCCGGCCCGGCCCTGCACACCGCCGGCCGGCCGAACGCCTCGCGGCGCACCGGATCCGGCGGCCCGGCGGCCCGGTTCAGCCGCCGCCCCGGCCGCCCCGGCCCAGCCGCGCCGGCGGCGCGGGGAGCGGCGCAGCGGGAACCAGATGCTCGCGGCCAGCCGGGCGCGCTGGGTGAGCACGGTGTACGGGACCGGGGTGCCGCCCCGCTCACGGACCAGGTCCTCCAGGTGGTCGCGCAGCAGCCACACGTCCTGCGGCCGCACCGGCGGCTCGACGGCGAGGGCGGCCCGCAACTGCTGCTCGTCGAAGTCCAGTTCCGTGCGCACGTCCTCCGGGGTCGTACCGGCGAGGCGCAGGTTGGCCCACAACTCCTCGCTGGTGCGGGCGCGTTCTTGCTCGTTCAGTGACAACTCGTCCTCCAGTCGACCGGAACGCCTCGGCGTTCGCCGTCCGGTTGCGCCGTGCACCGGGCGGCACGACGGAGACATCCACCGCCACGGGGTCCGGACGCGGCGCCCCGGCCGCGCGGCCGGGCCCGCGGGCACTCCACGGACAACCGCCGACCTAGTCATAGTACATCCTCATAGTGAGGACCCTCATAAGCTTGGCCGTCCAGACGGTGCCGACGACAGTCCGTGACGACCGGCCGACGCAGTGGTGCACGAGGTCTGGACAGCCGCCCGGGCGCGTGTTGTCATTCCGCTGGCACCAGATTTCCAACGTTGGAAGAGTCACCTGGCCGCGTCCGTCGCCGGTGCTCACCGGCCGTACCGGGGGTTCCGAGGGGACCTCCGTGACGGGGCCCGCTCCGCGGCCTCTGCGCGAGGAAAGGTTCGATGACAAGACGACACACCCGCCCACGGGCCAGCGTGTGGGCGCTGCTGACAGCGGCCGCCCTGGTCCTCCCGCCGACCGGCCTGGCCGCCACCGCGTCGGCGGCGGAGCCGGCCGCCGGCGCCCCGGCCTCCGCCGCCGAGCAGGCCGACGTCCAAGTGCACGGCCTGAAGGGCGAGTACTTCCGCATGTCGGCGCCCGGCGCCCGGGACTTCGCCCAGCTCGGCGGCACCCTGCTCGACCCGCAGATCAATCTCTCCGGCCTGACCAGCACCTTCCAGGAGCTGACCGGCAGCGCGGAGCACACCACCGCCCGCTGGACGGGCCAGATCGAGGCCCCGGCCACCGGCGACTACACCTTCCACGCCATCGGCGACAACGGCTTCCGCCTCTTCATCGACGGTGAGCCGGTCATCGACCACTGGGTGGGGGACTGGGACAACGAACAGACCAGCGCGTCGATCCGGCTGGCCGCCGGCGAGAAGCACGACTTCCGCCTGGAGATGTTCCAGGACGTCGGCGGCGCCAGCATGTATCTGCGCTGGTCGACCCCGACGATGCCCAGGCAGCTCGTACCGATGTCGGCGTTCACCCCGCCGGCCGGCTTCGAGGTCTACCCGGTGGACCTGTCCGTCTCCGAGGACGGGCGCCGGGTGCGCGCCCGGTTCGAGGACGCGGTCGGCGGTGTGGAGGGGGTCGCGGACCACCTGAAGGTCGAGGCCGACACGACCGCCATGCCGATCGAGTCGGTCAGGACCGTGCGCGGGGACCGCACCTCGCTGCTCATCACCCTCGCGGAACCGATCCAGCAGAACCAGCTGGTCCGGTTCGTCTACGACGGTGCGGGCGCTCTGACGGCCGGCGGCGAGAGCGTGCCGAGGGTCCTGCGGTTCGCGGACAACGCCTCCACCCACCGGCTCACCACCCCGTGGGGCGACCGGCTCGACGAGAAGAACCCGCTGCCGGAGTACCCGCGCCCGCAGCAGGTCCGGTCGAAGTGGAAGAACCTCAACGGTCCCTGGCAGTTCAGCGCCGTCGAGGCGGGCGAGCAGCCGGTGTTCGGCAAGGACCTGGACGAGAAGATCATCGTGCCGTTCCCGGTCGAGTCCCAGCTCTCCGGGCTGGAGCGGCACGAGGACCACATGGTCTACCGCAAGCTCGTCGACGTGCCGAAGGGCTGGAAGGTCGGCGAGGCCGGCCAGGACGGCAACCGGCTGAAGCTCAACTTCGGTGCCGTGGACTACCACGCCCGCGTCTTCGTCAACGGCACGGAGGTGGCCGAGCACACCGGCGGGTACGACGCCTTCAGCGCGGACATCACCGACGCGCTCGAGGGAACCGGCCCGCAGGAGATCGTGGTCGCGGTCACCGACACCGGCGGTGCCGACCAGCCGATGGGCAAGCAGTCCCGGAACCCCAGCGGCATCTTCTACACCCAGTCGTCCGGCATCTGGCAGACGGTCTGGATGGAACCGGTCGCACCGGCTGCCGTCGATAGCGTCGTCACCACACCTGACATCGACACCAGCAGTCTCGCGGTGACGGTCGAGTCCGAGGACGCCTCCGCCGGGGCCCGGGTGGAGGCCGTCGCCCGCGACCGGCGCGGCAAGATCGTGGGCAAGGTCAGCGGGCCCGCCAACAAGGAGCTGCGCCTGCCCGTGGCGGACCAGCACCTGTGGAGCCCCGACGACCCCTACCTCTACGACCTCGACGTCCAGCTGGTCGACGGAGACTCGACCGACGAGGTCGGCAGCTACTTCGGCATGCGGAAGATCGGCATCGAGAAGGTCGGCGGCTTCCAGAAGCTGGTGCTCAACGGAGAACCCGTCTTCTCGCTCGCCACGCTCGACCAGGGCTTCTGGCCCGACGGGCTGTACACCCCGCCGAGCGACGCGGCCCTCGCGTTCGACCTGAAGGCGCACAAGGACCTCGGCTTCAACGCCGTGCGCAAGCACATCAAGGTGGAGTCGCCGCGCTGGTTCTACCACGCCGACCGCCTCGGCCTGCTCGTCTGGCAGGACTTCGTCTCCGGCAACATCACCGGCGAGACCGGGCAGCGGGCCTTCGTCGACCAGGGCATGGAGATGATGCGGGAGCACCACAACGCGCCCTCCGTGATCGGCTGGATCGTCTTCAACGAGGGCTGGGGCGAGTGGGACCGCACGGAGAGCGGCCGGATCGCCGAGTCCGTCAAGGCGGCCGACCCGTCCCGCGTCGTCAACGCCCACAGCGGTGTCAACTGCTGCAACTCCAAGGGCGACTCGGGCAAGGGCGACATCATCGACCACCACGACTACGGCAACGACGACCCGCCGTTCCCCGACCACCGGGCCGCGCTGGACGGTGAGCACGGCGGCTTCACCCTGCGCACCCCGGGCCACATGTGGCCGGGCGCCCCGACGGTGATCTACAGCGGGGTCAACACCAAGGAGGAGCTGACCCGCCGGTACGTCGAGAACACCGAGCGGTTCTACCTGGAGCAGGCCGGCGCCGAGCTCTCCGGCTCGGTCTACACGCAGATCTCCGACCTGGAGAACGAGCTCAACGGCCTGTACACCTACGACCGCCGGGAGATCAAGGTCGACCCGGCAGCGGTCCGCGAGGTCAACCTCAAGGTCCTCGCGGCCGGTGCCGCCGCGGGCGAGCGGCAACCGCTGAAGGGCGGCGGGCACTGGTCCCTGGACGAGGGCACCGGCACCACCGCGCGGGACGAGGGCCCGAACGGCAAGTCCCTGACGCTCACCGGGGGCACCACCTGGACCCCGGGCGTCAGCGGCAGCGCGCTGGAGTTCGACGGCCAGGGGCAGTACGCCGAGACCGACGGCCCGGTGCTCGACACCACCGACAGCTACTCGGTGTCCGCCTGGGTGCGGCTGGACGAGCTCCCCGGCAACTACGCCACCGCCGTCAGCCAGGACACCCGGCGCCAGGCCAGCCCGTTCTACCTCCAGTACGGGCAGGGCGCCTTCGCCTTCAGCACGCCGGGCGAGAACCGCGCCCGGCTGGTGACCACCCCGGAGCCGGGCCGCTGGTACCACCTCGTCGGCGTGCGGGACGCCGCGCGCAACGAGATCAGCCTGTACGTCGACGGCCGGCTCGCGGCGACCGCGCCCGGCGGGACCGCCTACCCGAGCACCGGCGGTCTGGCCGTCGGCCGGGCCCAGTGGGACGGCGCGAACGCCGACTTCTGGAACGGGGCGGTGGACGAGGTCCACGCCTACGACAAGGCGCTCACCGCCGAGGAGGTGAGCGCGCTCCACACGGACGAGCAGCCGTAGTCCGGACGGCACGGGCGGCCCCGGCGGGAGCGGTACTCCCCCGCCGGGGCCGCGTGCTGTGCGCCGCCCAGCAGCCGGAGCCGGAGCCGTGCTCGGCCAGGCCCCGGCGGAACGCCGCCCGGGCCTCGGTGTACCGGGACAGCCTCCCGTCGGCGAACCAGGCCGAGTCGGGCGGGAAGTCGAAGCTGCCGTCGGCGATGCCGTCCCAGCCGTAGCGGACGTCGAGATTGACGTAGGTGGCGGTGGTGATGGCGCCGGACAGGTCGTGCGTGCCCGGCAGGTTGGGGACGGGACCCCGGCAGTCGAGCAGCCCGAAGAGGCGCTCGGTCCACAGGGCGCCGCGGACCGGCTCCAGGCCGCTGGTGTTCCCGGCGTCGTCGGTGAGGTTCATCAGTCCGCTCTCGGAGACGACCATCCGCTTGCCGTGGTCCTTGGCGAACTTCATCATCCTCAGCACGTTGCCGTCGTGGTCCCAGCCGTCGGCAACGTCGATCCGACGGTGCCGACGATCGGGGCGACCGACTGGGCCGGCGCCCGCGCCGCCACCGAGCACCTGGTCCAGCTCGGCCACCGCCGGATCGCCCATCTCACCGGACCCCGGCAGCTGTTGTGCGGCCGCGCCCGGGCGGACGGCTGCCACGCGGCCATGGAGGAGGCGGGACTGACCGTGGCCGAGGGGGCGGTGCGGCACGGGAAGTTCACCGACCGGTCCGGGCACGCCGCGACGGCCGCCCTGCTCGAGACGCCGAGCGGGCCGGACGGCCGCTGCCCACCGCCGTGTTCGCCGCCGGCGACCTCCAGGCCTTCGGCGCCTCTACGGCGTTGCGCGAGCGCGGTCTGCGCATCCCCGAGGACATCGGCGTGGCCGGCTTCGACGACGTGCCGGTGACCCGGTGGAGCGACCCGGCGCTGACCACGGTCCGGCAGCCGTTGCAGGAGATGGCCGCCATGGCGGCGGCGGCCCTGCTGCGGCTCGTCGACGGCGAGGACGTGAACCTGCCCCGTGGGAGCTCGCCACCCAGTTGGTGGTCCGCGGCAGCACGGCGGCGCCCGTGGCGGTCACGGGCGCCGGTTGAGCGGGGGATCACTGGGCCGGGCTGATCGCCACGTTGTCGAAGGAGGCGGAGGTGTCGAAGACCCGTACGCCGTTGGCGCCGCTGCGGTAGGTGCCGTCGGTCACGGAGATCTTCGGTGTCGCCATGTCGTCGACGTACACCCGGATCGACGCGCCGACGGCCGTCACCCGCAGCCGGTGCGTCGAGCCGGGGGCGACGGATGTCTGGGCGGTCCCGAGCTGGGTCCAGTCGTCGTTGGCCCGGCCCAGCACCACCCTGCCGTTCGGGCCGATGCCCGCGTAGTAGCCGGAGTAGCTGTCCCAGCCGACGCCCGGCCGGGTCACCCGGAACGCCAGCCCGGCGTCGCCGCCGCTTCCGTGCGGCGTCACGTCGGCGTCGTAGGTGAAGTCGGCGAAGTCGGTGTCGAGCAGGGCCTTGCCGCCCTGGGACTGCTCCACCCGGTAGCGCCCGTCGCGGACCGACCAGGACCCGCCGTAGGTCCTCCAGCCGAGCGCGTTGCCGTCGGCGAAGTTGTCCTTCACCTGCATCCGCACTGGCCGGATGGTGCCGTCGGCGTTGAAGTACAGGCGGTCGTAGGCGAGTTGACGGTGGTTGCCGTCGGTCTCGCTGAGCGGGCGGCGGTGGTAGACGATGTACCAGGTGTCGGTGCCGGGGACGTTGACGACGGAGTGGTGGCCGGAGCCGCGGGCGACGGCGGGGTCCTGGGCGAGCACCTTGTCGATCTTGCGGAAGGGGCCGGTGGGTGAGTCGGCCATGGCGTAGGAGACGGAGTAGTCCGGCCCGGTCCAGGCCCCCTCGGACCACATCAGGTAGTACGTGCCGTTGCGTTCGAACATGAAGGAGCCCTCGGTGTAGTTCTCCGGGGTGATCTCCTTGTAGGTGGTGCCGTCGGGGAAGGTGCCCAGGCTGGTCATGTCCGGGTTCAGCCTGACGACGTTGGCGTGGTGCCAGCCGCCGTAGTACAGGTACGCCTGGCCGTCGTCGTCGATGAAGACGTCCTGGTCGATCGGCTGGGCGCCGTTGTGGAACTGGGAGACGAGGGGCCGGCCGAGGGCGTCCCTGTAGGGACCTTCGGGGCGGTCGGCGACGGCGACGCCGATGCCGCCGAGCTGGGAGTCGTTCTGGATGTCGTTGGCGGCGAAGTACAGGTAGTACCTGCCGTTGCGCTGGATCGGGGCGGGCGCCCACAGGGCGTACCTGGCCCAGGAGATGTCGGCGGTCCTCAGCACGTTCGGGTGCTTGGTCCAGTTGACCAGGTCGGTGGAGGAGAACGCGTCCAGGTAGGTCTGCTCGTGGTACCCCTTGGACGTGGTGGGGAAGACCCAGTAGCGGTCGCCGTAGACCACGGTGTCCGGGTCGGCGTACCAGCCGTCGACGAAGGGGTTGCCCGCTTCCGCGGTGGTGTACTCGGGCGCGGCGGCCGCCGCGGAGGGCGACAGCGTCACCAGCAGGCAGCCGGCGAGCAGGGCGGCGCAGGCCCTGGCCACGCGGCCGGTCGGGGTGGCGGTCATGGGAGGGCTCCCGTGAAGTGTCGGGGCGGTGGACGAACGGCCGGGGGGGCGGCGGCGCCGGGTGACCCGCCGCCCACCCTGTGATGGGATCGCTGTGCGCCGGTCACGGCGCCCAGGGGGCCTCCACGGCCCAGGTGGTGTCCTCCGTGAAGAGGGCCGGGTTGTCCCAGGCGTGCGTGCCGCCGGGGGTGGCCAGCCACAGCTCGGAGTTGCGGTGGCGCAGATACTGCTCGGGGAAGTTGTACGCGGACAGCCGCACCGCCCCGTTCGCGCCGCGCACCGGGCAGAAGGTGGCGTCGGCGCGGAACACGTCGCCGCTGCCGGCCTCCCGGTAGACGCGGTACTCGCGGTGGCGCAGGTACTCGCCGGGGTAGTTGCGCGACTCGAAGCTGTAGCAGCCGCTGTACGCCAGTCCGGGGACGATCCTCCAGGTGGCGTCGTTCTTCAGCAGGGCGTCGCTGCCGCTGCCGACGACCTCCGTGTAGACCGCGCCGTCCCGGTGGCGGACGTACCGGTCGGTGTGGCCGGGCGTGGTCACCCGCAGCGACCGGTACTGGCCGGAGGGCAGGGTGAGGGGCGCCGTCGATCCGCGGGAGGCGTCGATGAGCGCGCGGTTGGCGGCCCGGACGCGGGCCTCGTCGACCTTCACCACCTGGCGGTCGTAGGTGAGCAGGCCGTTGACCTCGTTCTCGATGTCGGTGATCTCGGTGTAGACCGCCGCGGACAGGCCGCGCGGCATGCGCACCTCGCGGATCGCGTCGATCAGCCCGACGAACCGGTTGTTGAGGTGGGCGAGGCTGGGCTGGTCCTCGTAGCTGAATCCGCCGCCGGGGTACCACTCGTGCCCGGCCACCTTGTGGCCGAGGCCGCCGAACTCGCCGAGGACGGCGGCGCGGGTGGCGCTGGGCACGGTGGTGCCGGGGCCCACGTAGACGTGGTGGTCGACGACGTCGCCGTTGCCGCCGTCGACGGAACCGCAGCAGTTGACCCCGCTCATGTTGTTGACCAGCCGCGAGGGGTCGTAGGCCTTCACCTCGTCGGCGATGCGGGCCTGGTCGTACTGGCCCCAGCCCTCGTTCTGGTTGACCCACATGATCAGCGACGGGGAACTGCGGTGCTGGTCGATGATGCGGTCGTACTCGGCCTCCCACTGGGTGCGGGCGGCGGCGTCGGGGGTGCGCAGGTCCATGGAGGGCATGTCCTGCCAGACCAGCAGGCCCAGCCGGTCGGCCCAGTAGAACCAGCGCTGCGGCTCGACCTTGATGTGCTTGCGGACCATGTTGAAGCCGAGGTCCTTGTGCTTTTGCAGGTCGTACCGGAGGGCGGCGTCGGTCGGCGCGGTGTAGAGGCCGTCCGGCCAGTAACCCTGGTCCAGGGTGCCGGTCTGGAAGACGAACCGGCCGTTGAGGACCGGACGCAGAACGCCGTCGACGCGGGCGATGCCGACGGAGCGCATGCCGGTGTAGCTGCCGACGGTGTCGACGGTGGTGCCGCCGGAGAGCAGGTCGGCCCGCACGTCGTAGAGGAAGGGGTCCTCCGGGGTCCACAGCCGCGCGTTCGGCACCGGGACGGTGAACTCGGTGCCGACCGGGCCGGTGGCCGTGGACACCGTCGTCCCGCCGGTGGAGACGGTGACCCGGGCCTGGTGGCCGCTGGTGCCGGCGCCCCGGACGGTGACCCTGAGCCGGTTGTTCGCCGGGTCCGGGACCATGTCGAGGCGGGTGATGTGCGCGGGCGCCGTGGGCTCCAGCCACACGGTCTGCCAGATGCCGGACGCGGCGGTGTAGAAGATGCCGCCGCCGGGGTGCGGGGCGACGTCGCGGATCCGCTGCTTGCCGACCGCCTGGCCGCCGGTCTCGGTGGGGTCCCAGACGGAGACGACGATCGTGTTGGTGCCGCCGTTGAGCAGGCCGGTGATGTCGTACGAGAAGGCGTCGTAGCCGCCGCTGTGGGTGGCGCCGGCCTCGCTGCCGTTGACCCACACCGTCGTCCGCCAGTCACTGGCGCCGAAGTGCAGCTGGACCCGGCGGCCGTTCCAGTTCGACGGGACCGTGAAGGTGCGCTTGTACCAGAGCTTGTCGTTCTGGGTGATCCTGCGCTGGATGCCGGAGAGCGCGGACTCGGCGGCGAACGGGACCCGGATCTGCTCGGGGAAGGAGGCGGGCTGCGCGGCGGCGGCCGGGGTGACCGCGAAGTCCCAGACGCCGTTCAGGCTGGCCCAGTCGGGACGGGTCAGCTGCGGGCGCGGGTACTCCGGGAGCGGGTTGTCGACGGGGACCTGGTTCGTCCACGGGGTGGTCATCGGCGCGGGCTTGGGGGTCCACGCCCGGGGCGCGGCGGTCGCGGTGCCGGTGGCCGTGAGGACCGTGCCGCCGACCAGGGCCAGGGCCGCCAGCGCGGTGGTGGCCCGGCGCGCCCGCCGTCTGAACCAGCCGACGGGCGTACGCAGTGCGGGTAATGCTCGACGCATCGTGACTCCTTGGCTGAGGAGGTGGGGAGACGTGCGCGTGCGGGACACGGCCGGCGGGAGCGAGGCCGGCCGCCTGGAACCGGACGCGGCAGGCGGGAGAGCGAGAGGCACGGCTGCCGCGTCCGGGGCTTTCACATCAGCTGCCGTCTGCGGCCCAGCCAGGTCTGGGCGACGACGACGACCGCCAGGAAGGCGCCGCTGACCACCTGCTGGTAGGAGGAGTCCAGGGAGCCGATCTGGTTGATGACGTTCTGGATCACCTTCAGCAGCAGGACTCCGACCAGGGAGCCGCTGACGTAACCGAGGCCGCCGGTCAGCAGCGTGCCGCCGATGACGACGGCGGAGATGGCGTCCAGCTCCATGCCGTTGCCGAGGATGGTGACGCCGGAGGCGAGCCAGGCGGCGTTGAGCGCGCCGGCCAGGCCGGCCAGCAGCCCGGACAGCGTGTAGACCAGGATCTTCGTGCGGGCCACCGGGGCGCCCATCAGGGCCGCCGCGTCCTCGTTGCCGCCGACCGCGTACACGTGCTGCCCGAAGCGGGTGCGGCGCAGGACGAGGGCGCCGGCGGCGAACAGGGCCAGCGTGATCCACACCGGGTTGCCCAGGCCCAGGGTGGTGCCCTGGCCGAGTTCGGCGAGGAACGAGCCCTTGCCGATGAGGAAGGTGTCGGCGCCCTCGTCCGTGATGGTCAGCATCAGGCCGCGCGCGCCGAGCATGGCGGCGAGCGTGACGATGAACGGGGCCAGCCGGGAGCGGGCGACCAGCAGCCCGTTGACGACGCCGATCAGGCCGCACACCGCCAGGGGCAGCAGCAGCGCCACCAGCGTGCCGTGGCGGGACCCCCAGGCGGCCAGCACACCGCCGAGGGCGAACAGGGATCCGACGGACAGGTCGATGCCGCCGGTGATGATCACGAAGGTCATGCCGAGGGCGACGATGGCCAGGAAGGCCGAACTGGTCGCCATGTTGCTGACGTTGTCGCCGGTGGCGAAGGAGTCGAAGCTGAACGACGCGACCAGGGAGACGAGCACGAGCACGGCCAGTGCGCCGTGCTGCTGGATCAGCGCGCTCAGCCGCTCGGAGCGGGCGGAGCCGGCCGGCTCGGTCTCCCCCGGCGGCTCGTTCCCGGTGGGCGTCACGGGTGTGTCGGTCTTCGTGACGGTCATCGCTTCCCCCGTCCGCGGGCCGCGTAGACCGCGGCGACGATCACTATGGCCTGGGCGATCTGGGTCCAGGAGGGCGGCAGGTCGTGCTTGATGAGGGTGGCGGTGAGGAGCTGGATCAGGACGGCTCCCGCCACGGTGCCGGCGATGTTGACCCGGCCGCCGGTCAGCGGGGTGCCGCCGACCACGACCGCGGTGATCGCGGAGAGTTCCATCAGGGTGCCGAGCGAGGTCGGGTCGCTGGCCTGGAGGCGGGCGGTGGCCAGCACCCCGGCCACCGCCGCGAGCAGGGCGCAGACGACGTACACGACGATCAGCACGCGCCGCACGGGCAGGCCGGCGAGCTGCGCCGCGGGGCGGCTGTCGCCGATGGCGAGGAGCTGGCGTCCGAAGGTGGTGCGGCGGACCACGAACGCCACCAGCAGCGCCAGCGCGGCGGCGATCAGGATCAGGTACGGGATGCCGAGCAGGTCGCCGGAGCCGAGCGAGGCCAGCGCCGGGTTGCGCAGGTCCTCCAGCTGCGGCAGCAGCACCAGCGCCAGGCCCCGGCCGCCGACCATGAGCGCGAGGGTGGCGACGATCGGCTGCACCCCGACGAACGCGACCAGCGCGCCGTTGGCCAGCCCGACACCGGCGGCGAACAGCGCCACCACCAGCAGCGCGGGTACCAGTCCGTAGCCGAGGTAGAGGGCGGTGACGGAGGCCGCCAGCGCCATCACGGCGCCGACCGACAGGTCGACGCCCTCGGTGCCGATGACCAGGGCCATGCCGAGGGCGACGATGATGACGGGCGCGACCTGCACGGCCTGGGTGCGGAAGTTCTCCGCCGACAGGAAGTGCGGGGTGATGACGACGTTGACGACGAGCAGCACCGCGACGCCGGCGTAGACGCCGTAGGTCTGGAGCCACTGCAGGACGCGCGTCCTGTCCAGCGGGGCGGTGCGCAGGGCGGCCTCAGCCATCGGTGGCCACCTCCCCCGCCGCGTGCGCCACCGGTACGGCGTCCCCGGCGATGGTCCGCATCAGCTTGTCCTCGGTGACGTCCTCGCCGGTCAGCTCCCCGACGACGGCGCCGTCCTTCAGTACGACCACGCGGTCGGACCCTTCGATCAGTTCCTCCAGGTCGGAGGAGATGAGCAGGACGCCCAGGCCGTCGGCGGCCAGTTCGTCCACGAGTTTCTGCACCTCGGCCTTGGCGCCGACGTCGATGCCCCGGGTCGGCTCGTCGAGCAGCAGCACCTTGGGGTTCATGGCGAGCCAGCGGGCCAGCAGCACCTTCTGCTGGTTGCCGCCGGACAGTTCGCCGACCTTCTGGTGCGGCGAGGACGCCTTGATGCGCAGCCGCTTGACGAAGGTGTCCACGATGCTGTCGACGCGGGCCTCGGAGACGAGGCCGAAGCGGGACAGGCGGGGCAGGACGGCCAGCGCGATGTTCTCCCGCACCGACAGGCCCGGGACGATGCCCTCGCTCTTGCGGTCCTCGGGCAGCAGGCTGACGCCCGCCCGGATGGCGGCCGGCGTGGAGCCGCCGCGCAGCGGGACACCGGCCACCGTGACCCTGCCCGAACGCACCGGCAGCGCGCCGGAGATGGCCTTCGCCGTCTCGGTGCGGCCGGAGCCGAGCAGCCCGCCCAGTCCGACCACCTCGCCGGGCCGGATGGTCAGGGAGACGCCGTGCAGCTGGTGCGGCACCGTCAGGTCCTCGGCTTCCAGCACGGGCCGGGCGTCGGCCGGGCCGTGGTCGCCGGTGAACTTCGTCAGGCCCTCCTTGCGGACCTCGCCCAGGTCCCGTCCGAGCATCGTCGACACCAGGGCCAGGCGGTCGAGGTCGGCCAGCCGGCCGTGGTGGACGCGCCGCCCGTCGCGCAGCACGGTGACCGTGCTGCACATGGCGTACAGCTCGTCCAGGCGGTGGCTGACGTAGACGACCGCGATGCCGGCGTCCCGCAGCCGCCGGATCACCGAGAACAGGGTCTCCACCTCGCGGGGTTCGAGGGAGGAGGTCGGTTCGTCCATGATGACGATCCGCGCGTCGGTGGCCACGGCGCGGGCCAGGGCCACCATCTGCTGGGCGCCGACCCCGAGGCTGCGCAGCGGCCGGCGGACGTCCACCCGGACGCCGTAGCCGCGCAGGGTCTCCTGGGCCTCGCGGTTCATGCGGGCGACGTCCAGGACCCCGAAGCGGTTGCGCGGCTCCCGGCCCAGGAAGAGGTTGCGGGCCACGCTGAGCAGCGGGATGAGGTTGACCTCCTGGTAGATGGTCGAGATGCCCGCCTTCTGCGCCTCCAGGGGGGTGGCGAAGGAGACTTCGCGGCCCTGGAAGGTGATCCGGCCCGCGTCGGGCCGGTACACGCCGGTGAGGAGCTTGATGAGGGTCGACTTGCCGGCGCCGTTCTCGCCGATCAGGGCGTGGACCTCACCGGCGTGCAGGGTGAGGTCCACGTCGTCCAGGGCCCGGACACCGGGGAAGGTCTTGCTCAGTCCGCGGACGGCGAGGACTTCGGCGGGGGGTGCCACCTGTGCCTCCAGGAAGGGAGTGGTCGAGGAAGGGCCGGGGGCCCGGACGGAACTGCCGGGCCCCGGGAGGAATCAGTAGGCCTTGCCTATGTCCGTCCTGGCGTTGTCCGCGGTGTAGGCGCTGTCCTGGATGATGACGTCCTGCGGAACTTCCTCGCCCTTGGTGAAGGTGTCCAGCGTCTGGAACGCCAGCGGTCCGAAGCGCGGGTTGGACTCGATGACCCCGCTGATCCAGCCGTCGACGATGCCCTGGACGGCGTTACGGGTGCCGTCGACCGTGACGATCTCGATGTCGCCCGGCTTCTTGCCCGCGCCCTTGAGCGCGGCCACCGCGCCCAGGCCCATCTCGTCGTTCTCGGCGTAGATGCCCTTGATGCCGGGGTTGGACTGGATGAGCTGCTCGGTGACCTGCTGGCCCTTCTCACGGGCGAAGTCGCCGGTCTGCTCGAAGACGACCTTCAGGTCCGGGGCCTTCTCGGCGATCCGCTCCTTGAAGCCCTGGGTGCGCTCGGTGGTGACGTTGTTGCCGGCCGAGCCGAGCAGGATGGCGACCTCGCCCTTGCCGCCGGTGGCCTCGATCATCTGGTCGGCGGCGCGCCGGCCCTGCTCCACGAAGTCCGAGGCGATGAAGGAGACGTAGTCCTTGCAGGCGGTGGCGTTGATCTTGCGGTCGATCGTGATGATCGGGACCTTCTTGGCGGCGGCCTGCTGGAGGACGGGGTCCCAGCCGTCGGAGTTGAGCGGGGCGATGACCAGCAGGTCGGCACCCTTGGCGAGCAGGTCCTGCACATCGCTGATCTGCTTGGAGAACTGCGACTGGGCGTTGGCGGTCAGCAGCTTGACGCCCCGCTTCTCGGCCTCGTCCTTGATGGACTGGGTCTCGGCGATGCGGAACGGGTTGGCTTCCTTCTCCGACTGGGAGAAACCGACGGTCGCGGTCCTGAGATCGAGCTTCTCACCGCCGTAGGCGTCTATGGTGCAGGTCTTGCTGCCCGGCTTCGGCGTGGCGACCTTCTGTTCGGCGTCGGCGGCGGCCGCCGGGGAGTTGGTCTCGCTCGTCGACGCGTCGTCCTCGGACTTGGCGCAGGCGGTGGCGGTCAGAGCCACCGCGGCGGCCAGGGCCACGACCGCGGGACGGGCGAGGAGGCGAGGACGGTGAGTGGTGCGCTGCATGGTGACCCCGATCCGGGTGACGCTGAAGGGAACTGGGGAGGCGAAGGAAAAGACAGGAGCTGTGCTCTCCCCCGGCGGGAATCGTGTCAGGTCCGCCGCAATGAGGTTTTTACATCGTTGGAAGAACGCTGTAAACCCCCTGCGTACGCGGGCACTTGAACCGGGGGAAGCAGGGGCGCACCCCCGCGGGCCGCCCCGCGGCGCCGACAGCACCGGTGACCACCCGGTTCGCGGCGCCCCCGGGGTCCGCGCCGGCCGCGGCACGCGGCGGGTACGGCACGCGGGACCTCCGGTCGGCGCGATCGGCTCCGCGCGAGCGGGAGCGGGAGGTGCCGAGGCGTGGTCGCTCGTACCTCCATCAGCCTCGCGCACGGATGCGGGCGAGAGCGGAAGGTGCGGAGCGCCCCCCGCACCTCCAGCAGCACCGCGCACGAACGGGGGCGAGGCGGAAAGTGGCGGAGCGCGCCGCCCCCGCAGACCCGCGTTCGGACCGGGGACGAGACTTCGCCTCGTCGGCGCGTCGCTTCCGGCCTGGGTGTCCGACCCGCCGAGCACCGGCGGGTCGGACACCCTTCGGTCCAGTGCCGGCCGCCGCCTTGTCAGTGCGGCGAAGGCGGATGTATAACGTTGTAAAAGTCACGCCAAGGGACTCGGCGCACGGCTCACGGTGACGGCACCGGACCCGCACCGACCACCCGAGTCGGTCCGCTCCGGAAGGGAATGCCGTGCGGGTCAGCCTCAAGGACGTCGCCGCGCACGCGGGGGTCTCCATCAAGACCGTCTCCAACGTGGTGAACAACTACCAGCACGTCACCCCGGCCATGCGCGAGCGCGTGCAGCGGTCCATCGACGCGCTCGGCTACCGGCCCAACCTGGCCGCCCGGCACCTGCGCAAGGGGCGCACCGGCATCATCGCGCTGGCCCTGCCCGAACTCGGCAACCCGTACTTCGCCGAACTGGCCGCCGCCGTGATCGACGCGGCGGCCGCGCAGGACTACATCGTGCTGCTGGACCACACCGGCGGCCGCCGGGAACAGGAGGTGCTGGTCAGCCAGGGTTTCCGGGCCCGTGTCATCGACGGGCTCATCCTGAGCCCGATCGAGCTGGAGACCGAGGACCTGCACGACCGCGCGGAGCAGGTGCCGCTGGTGCTGCTGGGCGAACGCGAGTACGACCTGCCGTACGACCACATCGCCATCGACAACGTCGCCGCGGCCCGTGCCGCCGTCCGGCACCTGATGGGGCTGGGGCGCCGGGAAGTGGCGTTCATCGGCGCCCGGCGCGGCCGCAGTGAACCCGCGCAGCTGCGGGTGCGGGGCTGGCGCGAGGAGCTGACCGCCGCCGGGCTGCCGACCGACGACGGGCTCGTCGCCGCAACCGACGGCTGGGGGCACGCGGACGGCGCGGCGGCCATGACCCGCATCCTGGAGACCGGGCGGCGCCCCGACGCGGTGTTCGCCTACAACGACCCGATGGCCATCGGCGCGATGCGGGTGCTGCACGCGCGGGGACTGCGGGTCCCCGAGGACATCGCGGTCGTCGGCTTCGACGACGTCGTCGAGGGGCGCTTCGGCGCCGTGACGCTCACCTCCGTGTCACCGGACAAGGAGGCCATCGGCCGGCTCGCGGTCGAGTCGGTGCTCGCGCGGCTCGGCGGCGAGGCTCCCGACCCCCGGCGCATCCGGGCGGACTACCGCCTGGTCGAGCGGGAGAGCACACTGGGACGGCGGTAGGCGGGTCGCCGGCAGCGGGAGACGAGGCGGCGGAGGCGGGTCGCCGGTGGCGGCTTCGACGGTCACGCGTGCCGGGAGCGGCGGGCGACGGCGGGGGCGGTTCGGGCCGGCTCGGCCGGGAGAGGGCTGATCTGAGCGTGCCCGGTCCGCCCGTCGCCGTGCCGGTACCGGCACGAGGTGACTCTCCGCGGCGCTCAGGCGGTCGCGGTGGTCGTGGTGGTCGTGCGGGTCTTCTTGGCCGTCTGGCGCGGCACCTCGGACGCCCCGTCCTGGAGATCGGCGGCGAAGGACTCGGCCGCCGCCTCGGCGGCGATGTCGCTCAGGTCTTCGTTGATCTCGTGGGCGACCCGCTTGGCGTCCAGCACGAGCTTCACGGAGCCCTTGACGGTTCCTCGGACGACCTTCTTCAGGAGGGGCGCCGAAGCCGCCCCGACCAGGAAGACGGGAATGACAGGCAGCATAGTCAGTAAAGCCCTTCTCGTATTGCGTGTCGGGCTTTCCCGACAGCACCCTCGACATTCGACTCTAGCGCTCAGCACAACAGCCCCACCAGGAATATTCACTATGTTCACTCTTTCGGGTAAAGCGCCACTTGAATTGATCTTCCCTGCTTCGGGCTGACCTACTGTGCACCCTGGGGGCAGCTGTCAAGACCTCCCACATCGACCCTTTCCACGTTGACATGGAGGCAGGATTTCCGATGGAAATTCCCGCGACCGGCGAGGCGAATGCTGCGGGTGAAACCGCGGAGGAGGAAGTTCTTTATTCCGCCGAGGTGCGCCACGTGAAAGGCCGGTGCACGCTCGTCATCAACGACCACGTCCACGGGAGCGTGGAGGTCTACGCGGTACCGCAGAAGGCCGTTCAGAAGCTCCCGTTCTATCTGTCCATGCTCAGGAGCAGGATCGCCTGACCGGTGCGCGGCGCCGGTCAGGCCTGCCGCTGTGCCACGATCAGGGGCGGGCTCGGCCGGGAGCCCGCCAGCAGGGACTGGGCCAGCACGCTGTACAACGTGTCGTTGGGCCCGTCGGCGATGCGGAGTCCCCGGATGTCCCGCAGGCGCTTCTCCATCGGCGTGTGACGCGTGTACCCGTCACTGCCGTGCAGCTGGAGCGCCACGTCGACGGCGCGGTAGGCCGCGTCCGTGGCCAGCGCCTTGGCGGCGGAGCAGGCCGCCACGTCCGGGCCCTCCCCGTCCTGGCCGACCCGCTCCAGCAACGAGAAGCACCACGCGGTGGCCGCCTGGACCTCGGCCGCCGACGTGCCCAGCCGGGAGGCGACGGACGGGATGTTCGCGAGCGAAGTACGCCCGACGCTGCGCCGGCGGGCCCGGGTCATCGTCTCCTCGATGGCGGCGGTGGCCGCGCCCAGGCAGACCAGCGCCATCATCAGGCGCCATCCGGAGAAGTGCGCGTCGAAGATCCGGCGGCCGTCACCGGGCGCGCCGAGCAGGCCGTCCTTGCCGACGCGCACGTTGTGGAAGTGCAGGTGCCCCAGGCTCCAGCCGCGCAGACCGAGGGGGGCGGCCGTCTCGGTCAGGACGCCGGCCGTCTCCATCGGCAGCCAGAGCGCCGACAGCGGCACCCGGCGCAGCGCGGCTGCGTCGGTCTGCACCACGGCGGCCTCGTCCGGTGCGACCATCTTGCAGAAGACGACGAACCCGGCGGCTTCCTCGACCCGGCTGACCAGGCCCTTCGTGCCCGAGAGCAGCAGATGGTCGCCGTGGTCGACGGCCACGGTCCGCAGCCCGCGCAGGTCGGAGCCGGAGTGGGGTTCGCTGGACGCCACACCCGCCAGTTCGCCGCCGCGCACGACACGGTCGTGGACCGCCCGGACGACGGCGGGCGCGCCGTAGCGCAGCGCCATGGCCCCGTGACCGGTGCTGAAGACCTCCCGGGCGTCGCAGTCCCGCCGCCCGGCCAGGAACATCGCCAGCCCCTGGGCCACGCGCTCCAGACCGCGGGGAACGACGGCGACCGCGCCCCGGTCCTCCGGGGACCCGCACCCGTCGGCCGGACCGGTCGCGGCGCACGCGAGGTCGAACCCGGTCAGCCCGGCCTCCGCGGCGCGCCGGCGCAGTCCGAGCCAGGGCGGCCGCGCGGCCTCCTCCGTGGCCGGTTCGGGCAGGTGTCCGTCGAGGAAGTCGGTGACGCGCGAGGCGAACGCGCACAGGGCGGGGTGGCGGGCGAGGACGGCACGGATCTCTGAGGCATGCACGTTGGTGTCCTAGTACTCCAGTCTGACTTCGCGATCTTGTCGCGGACCCGGCTGGGAACGGG